>JAFVRA010000075.1 GCA_017504545.1 Clostridia bacterium
AGGGTGAGCGTTAATATAGCGAACCCGAGCAAAAGCGAAAATTGCCAAGGCAATTTTCGGGATCTACAAAAAGATTTGGTTGTCTTGAGTTACTTAATGTTACTTTTACCTCTCAGACGGTTTGTAAGCTGAATATATAAAAAGGCGAAAAGACCTCTCAGGCCGCTACGCGTCCAGCTCTCCTAAGAGGAGAGGCTTTAAGTAAGATTACGCTAAGCAACGGGTCGTCGAAGGCGCCGACCCCTACCAACAAAAAGGCTCTCCTTTTAGGAGAGCTGGCGGTGTAACCGCCTGAGAGGTCTAAGGCACCAAAACACCGAACGAGATCCCTCGGTCGTGGGCGAGCCACTCCCTCGCCTTTTTTCGCCTGACACGGTCGAAAAAAGGTTCGACGCCGCGGCGCTTTCTGCCGTATCACCCAATCGCACAAATATCTCGCCGCTCTGCTCAGGATGACCTGCTCAAATGGGGTGCGGTTGGTAATTTAACGCAAACGGGTCTGTCGTGCTGCTTCGCAAATGTTTAGGCGCCGACCCCTACCGGATTTAATTATCGTCTTAATATTTGTTTGTAGGGGAGGATATTATCCTCCCGCCTTGCCTAACGCAATGTCACCAAAAGCCTTCCCTTGTGAGGGAAGGGGGACCGCTTGCGGTGGATGAGTAGTTCGTAACACAAACTAATCAACACCTCATCCGTCGAGCCACTTGACGTTTGCAACGCAAACTCAACAGTCGCTTGCGACACGATTCTCCCACTGGAGAAGGCTTGTTTTTGTTTCTCGCTTTATAATTTGGTGTTGCCTTTATTGATTGTAGGGGACGACGTCCTCGGCGTCCCGTTTGTTCTACACAATCTTACCTAAAGGCTCTCCTTTTAGGAGAGCTGGCTGTGTAACAGCCTGAGAGGTCTAAGACACTCAAAGATCGAACGAGATCCCTCGGTCGTGGGCGAGCCACTCCCTCGCCTTTTTTCGCCTATCACGGTCGAAAAAAGGTTCGACGCCGCGGCGATTGTTGCCGTATTACCTCACCCCACCGACATCTCGCCGCTCTGCTCAGGATGACCTGCTCAAATGAGCTACGGTTCTATTTTTTAGGTTTTTTCGGGACGCCGAGGACGTCGTCCCCTACAGGTTTGGTGGCGGATTTGATGTTTTGGTTGTAGGGGCGATTCAAGAATCGCCCTCAGACAAATAAAAAAGGGCGATTCGTGAATCGCCCCTACGGTTTTAATTGTTGCCTTAATTTAATGCCTGTAGGGGAGGGTCTTGCTCCTCCCGACAAATTGTGCGGATTAAACGGGCGGGCATCATCCTTCTCCTCTCCCCCTTCCTCTCAAGAAATTTTCAAAAATTCCTTTCAAAATAATAAAAATAGCAAAAAATATTGACTTTCGGGCGAATTAGAGATATAATATCTACGTATGCGTACCCACTTACATATCAATTTGAACAGGCGGTAAAGCGAAATGGCGAGAAATCTTTTAGGCGAAATACAGAACAGAATGTCTGACTTTTCAAAAAGCCAGAAGTTGATCTCTAACTATATATTGGAAAACTACGACAAGGCGGCTTACATGACCGCTTCAAAGCTCGGCGCTACCGTAAAGGTATCGGAATCCACCGTCGTGCGCTACGCTATAGAGCTCGGCTTTGACGGCTATCCCGAATTCCAGCATTCACTTCAGGAGATAGTCCGCACCAAGCTCACCTCCTTTCAGAGAATGGAGGTCACAAACAACCTCATAGGAGACGGCGACGCGCTTACCAAGGTGCTTATGTCCGATATAGACAAGATAAAGCGCACGGTCGAGGACATCGACCACGAGGCATTCGAGGCGGCTGTAAACAGCATCGTTGGTGCTAAAAATATCTACATTATCGGTATCGGCTCGGCGTCGGTGCTTGCAAGTGCGCTCAACATAAATCTCCGTATGATCTTCGACAACGTCAGATTTATCGTTGCGTCCTCTGCGACCGAGATCTACGAGCAGATCATCTCTATCGGCAAGGGCGACGTTATGGTGGCTATCAGCTTCCCGAGATACTCAAAGAAGGTAGTATCTGCCGTCAACCTCGCAAAGAAATCGGGTGCTGACGTCATCGCGCTTACCGACAACGCCGCTTCCCCCATCGCAAGCCTTGCAGACCAGAATCTCTTCGCACGAAGCGATATGGCATCCTTTGCAGACTCTCTCGTCGCGCCTCTGAGCGTTATCAACGCGCTCGTGGTCGAGGTCTCGCGCAGAAAGCAGGACGAGCTTACCGTCCGTCTGCGCCAGCTTGAGCAGATCTGGGAGGAATACAACGTTTACGACACAAATCAGGGTTAAAATATATGAGCGACTTAACTAACGCAGGCGTTGCCGTCATCGGCGGCGGCGCGGCAGGACTTATGGCGGCGTACAGCGCCGCGCGCTACGGAGCGAGAGTCACTCTCTTTGAGAGAAACGACCGTTGCGGACGAAAGCTTGCCATTACGGGCAAGGGCAGATGCAACGTCACCAACGATTGCTCTGTTGAGGAGCTTTTGCAGAACGTCCCCACAAATCCCCGTTTTCTTTACAGCGCTCTGGGCAGATTTGACACCTCAGACACCAAGGCTTTCTTTGAGGAGCGAGGCGTCGCGCTCAAGGTAGAGCGCGGAAGAAGAGTTTTCCCCGTCTCTGACAGAGCCGAGGATATTGTCCGCGCGCTTGTTGGCGCTTGCAAGGAGACCGGCGTTAACATCTGCTACGAGCGAGTCACGTCCCTCAGAATTGAAAACGGCGAGCTGCTCGGGCTTAACACCGAGAAAAACAGCTACGACGCTGATGCAGTCATAATCTGCACGGGCGGAAAATCCTATCCCCGCACGGGATCTGACGGCGACGGCTACGCGCTTGCGAGATCGGCAGGACACACCGTAACGCCGCTTCTTCCCTCTCTCGTGCCTATCTGCTCTGAGAGCAAGCTCTGCCCCTCTCTTCAGGGGCTCTCGCTCAAGAACGTATCACTCTCTATCGTTCGCAAGCAGGACGGCAAGGAGGTATATTCCGACTTCGGCGAGATGATGTTCACACACTTCGGGCTTACAGGCCCTATGATACTCTCGGCGTCGGCGCACATTCCCGATATTTCCGAGGGGAAGTACGAGGCGAGGATAAATCTCAAGCCCGCGCTTGACGAGAAAACGCTTGACGCGAGGATAATTTCTGATTTTTCCAAGTATTCAAACAAGGATTTTCTCAACGCGCTCGGCGATCTTCTGCCGCAGAAGCTCATTCCCGTAATCGTCTCACTCTCGGGAATAGACGCGCGCAAAAAGGTCAATTCTATCACTAAGGAGGAGCGCCGCGCACTCTGCGAGGTAATTCGTTGCCTGCGAATACCGCTCTCGCGCTTCAGACCTATCAACGAGGCTATAATAACCAAGGGCGGCGTCTCGGTAAAGGAGATAAGCCCTAAGACTATGGAATCCAAGCTCTGCCGCGGACTTTATTTTGCGGGAGAGGTAATAGACGTGGACGCCTACACGGGCGGCTACAACCTGCAGATAGCCTTCTCCTCCGCGGTGCTTGCGGGCGAGAGCGCGGCTGTTTTTGCACAAGAATAATAAAGAGACTCAGGTCTTGCCTGAGCATCAGGGGGTTTTATGTTTCATATCGCTATCGACGGTCCCGGAGGAGCGGGAAAAAGCACTATCGCTAAGGCAGTTGCCAAAAAGCTTGATATACTCTACGTTGACACCGGCGCGCTCTATCGCACGGTAGGACTTTTCGTAAAGCAGAACGGCGTTGACCCGAAGGACTCGGAGGGTGTCGGCGCGCTTCTTCCTAAGCTCTCTATAGAAGTTAAATATGAAAACGGCGCGCAGGTGGTATATCTCAACGGAGTGAACTACGGCGACGCTATCCGCACGCCCGAGATGTCTATGTACGCGTCCGCCGTATCGGCTATTCCTTCGGTAAGAGAATTCTTGCTCGAGGCTCAGAAGGAGATAGCAAGACACAACAGCGTTATTATGGACGGCAGAGACATCGGCACGGTGATCCTTCCCGACGCCGACGTCAAGATATTCCTCACCGCCTCTCCCGAGTGCAGAGCTCAGAGACGCTACAAGGAGCTTTGCGAGAGAGGACAGAGCGTGCGCTACGAGGACGTTCTTGCCGAGATGAACAGCAGAGACAACGCCGACAGCTCGCGCGAGATCGCTCCCACTAAGGCGGCTGACGACGCGGTGCTGCTTGACAACAGCGACCTCACGCTTGAAGAGAGCGTGGCGGCAGTCATCGCAATAGCAAAGGAAAAGGTCGGAGGAGAGATACGTGAGTAAGAAGAACAAGGTAAAGAAGGGCGGAAGCCGCGCTTATAGAATTATATACGCCATCTTCGCAGGCATAGTTTCCTTCATCTTTAACTACAAGGTAATAAATCAGGACAAGGAGCCCGACAAGGGCGGCTGCATCGTATGCGCCAACCACGTCTCAGCGACAGACGCTATCGCGCTCTGCTACGCATTTAAGAAAAATCAGGTGTATTTTATGGCTAAGAAGGAGCTTTTCAAGATTCCCGTGCTCGCTCCTCTGATAAAGCTTCTCGGCGCATTCCCCATAGACCGCGGCGGCAACGACGTGGGAGCTGTAAAGACGGCTATCGGACTCGTATCCGATGGCAAAACGCTCGGTATATTCCCTCAGGGACACCGCTATCCAGGTGAAGATCCGAGAGAGACGAGAACCAAGAACGGAATGGCACTTATCGCCACCAAGGCGCAGGCAGACATAGTTCCCGCTTATATCTGGCGCAAGAACAACCGTTTCAAGCTCTTCCGCAGGACATACATCATTCTCGGCGACGTTATTCCCTACGAGTCGCTCGGCTACGATCCGGAGGCAAACGGCGAATACGCGAGAATTACCTCTATCGCATTTGACAAGATCTGCAACATCGGCGAGGAATTTGAAAGATCTCGCGAAGAGGCTAAGAAAGCCAAGAAAAAATAAGCTCGGGGCAATCTCCGAGCCGAAAGGTTGATTATGGAGATCACAGTTGCAAAAAACGCGGGCTTCTGCTTTGGCGTCAAGCGCGCCACCGACAGCCTTGAGGCAGCTATAAAAAGTAAGAGCGAGGGCGAGCGGATATTCACGCTCGGCACGCTTATACACAACGACACCTACAACGCGATGCTAAAGGATAAGGGCGTGCGCGTTACCTCTATCGACGAGGTCAGAGCTCTTTCCGAGAGCGCAAGCTCCGACGCGCCCGTTACAATTTTCATTCGCGCCCACGGGATACCGAAGCAGGACGAGGCTCTGCTCTCTTCTCTTTCAGAGAAGAACCCCTGTTTTCGATACTTTGACTGCACCTGTCCGTTCGTAAAAAAGATACATAATATCGCAAAGCAGCACTCGGCAGAGGACAATATTCTGCTCGTGCTCGGCGGCAGTGAGCATCCCGAGGTGGTGGGAATTTTGAGTTATTTTGAGCACGAAAAGTACGTTTTTGCCGATTCAGGCGAGCTTGAGAAAGCGATCGAAAATGGGCTTTTCGTCAAATTGAACAATAAAACGCCGATTTTGGTGGCTCAAACGACTCAAAAACTGTCAGAATGGAGAAAAGCACAAAAACTTTTAAAAAAAGTATATACAAATCCATTAATTTTTGATACAATATGTAGTGTTACGGACGAGCGGCAGAAGGAAGCCGCCTCTCTCTCGGCAGAGTCCGACCTTATGATAGTCATAGGTGGCAGAGAGAGCTCGAACACGGCAAAGCTGTTTGCCGTTTGTAAAGAAAATTGCCCGCATACTCTCCGAATTGAAAGAGCGGACGAGCTTGCGGTTGACAATTTAATAAAAACGTCAGCCCACACGAGAGTGGGTATTGCCGCGGGGGCATCCACCCCGTCAGGCGTAATTCAGGAGGTATACAACAAAATGAGCGAAATGAATGAAAATTTCGAAGCAATGCTCGCAGAATCTTTCAAAACTTTAAATACAGGAGACATCGTTACCGGAACAGTAACCTACGTAACCGACGCTGAGATCCAGCTCGACGTTGGCGCACAGGTAACCGGCATTATCAAGGCTGAGCAGATCACAGACGATCCTTCTGTAAAGCTTACCGAGCTCTACAAGAAGGGCGACCAGATCGAAGGCAGAGTTGGCAGAGTAAGCGATATCGAGGGTATCGCAGAGCTTTCCAAGAAGGCTGTTGACAGCGCAAGAAACTGGCAGAAGATCGTTACCGCAAACGAAGAGGGCGCGGTTGTTACAGGTAAGGTAGTTGAAGTTATCAAGGGCGGCGTAAACGTTCTCGTTGGCGCTACCAAGGTATTCGTTCCCGCATCCCAGACCGGCATCGCTAAGGACGGCGATCTCTCGGTTCTTAAGGGACAGGAAGTAAGCCTCAAGGTTATTGAGATCAAGGGCAACAGAGCTATCGGCTCTATCCGCGTTGTTCAGAGAGAGCTTCGCCGCGCAAACGAGGCAGCTTTCTGGGAGAACATCGAGGAGGGCAAGGTATATACAGGTACTGTTAAGAGCATGACCGCTTACGGCGCATTCGTTGACCTCGGCGGAGTTGACGGTATGGTACATAAGACCGAGCTTTCCTGGAAGCCCATCGCTTCCCCCGCAGCAGTTGTATCTGTTGGCGACGAGATCACAGTATTCGTTAAGAGCTTCGACGCTGAGAAGAAGAGAATCTCTCTCGGCTACAAGACCGACGACACTAACCCCTGGTATCTCTTCACAAGCAAGTACGCAGTTGGCGACGTTGCATCCGTTAAGATCGTAAGCCTTATGCCCTTCGGTGCATTCGCTGAGATCGCTGACGGTGTTGACGGTCTTATCCACATCTCCCAGATCGCTCAGCAGAAGATCGGCAAGCCCGCCGACGTTCTCGAGGTTGGTCAGGTAGTTGACGTTAAGATCATCGCTATCGACGAGGAGAAGCAGAAGATCAGCCTCTCCATCAGAGCTCTTCTTGACGAGGCTCAGGCAGCAGCTGAAGCTATGCCCGAGGAGGCTGCAGAGGCTCAAGAAGCTGCAGAAGCAACCGACGCTGAATAATTTAAACACTCAGGACTGCGGCGTCGCCGCAGTCCTTTTGTCATTAAGGAGGCAAAATGAATCTTTATTTAAAGCAGCAGGTCTTTTCCTGGGGAGACAGATTTTTCATATACGACATCGACGGCAAAGAGAAATACTACGTTGAGGGCGAGGTCTTCAGCTTCGGTAAGAAGCTCCACGTCTACGACATCATTGGCAATGAGGTCGCTTATATAGAGCAAAGACTGTTTACCTTCTTTCCGAAATACACCATATACAAGGGCGACGAGGCAGTAGCCGAGATAACCAAGGAATTCTCCTTCTTCAAGCAGGAATACACGGTCGACGGCCCCGGCTGGTCGGTGCTCGGAGACTTCTTTGACCACGAATACGAGATCTCCCGCAACGGCGCGCCCGTGGCTGAAGTCTCTAAGAAGTGGTTCACCTTTGGCGACGCCTACGAGATATTCATAAACGAGGATTCGGGCGCGGACGAGGTAACCGTTCTTGCGACCGTACTCGTTATTGACGCCTGCATCGAGGCGCAGAACAACTGACGGAGGTAGCTATGTCTTATTTACACGGTGCCGAGCGGTACGATCTGCTCTCAAAAGAGCTTTCGGGCAAGCGCCTCGGGCTTATAACTAACCCCTCGGGCGTATCACAGCAGCTTTACGCGACTGTTGACTATCTCTACGATAATTTCAAGCTGACCGCTCTTTTCTCCGCCGAGCACGGCGTGCGCGGAGACGCTCAGGCAGGCGAGAAGGTCGATACGTATATCGACGCGAAGACCTCTCTCCCCGTATATTCGATGTACGGCAAGCAGAAGACCTCGCTCTCCGAGGCGCTTGACTCTGTCGATTGTCTCGTTTACGACATTCAGGACGTAGGACTTCGCTTCTATACCTATATCTACACGCTTGCCGAGGCGATGACTGCCGCCGCTGCCAAGGGAATTCCCGTGGTGGTGCTTGACAGATACGATCCGCTCGGTCTTACGAGAGTTGAGGGAACTCTGCTTGACGACGCCTTTTCCTCGGGAGTAGGCAAGTTCTCGCTCCCCTCGAGATACGGTCTGACGGTCGGCGAGTTTGCGCGCTATGTCAATACCGAATACTCTATCGGCTGCGACCTGCGAGTTATTCCCTGCGCCGATCTCTCAAGAGAGGACGACGCCTTCTCGCTTTCTCTCCCGTGGGTGCTTCCCTCGCCTAATCTTCCCACCATCGAGAGCACTATCTGCTATATCGGCACCGTGCTTTTTGAGGGTACTGATCTCTCCGAGGGCAGAGGCACGACAAAGCCCTTTGAGCTTATCGGAGCGCCCTGGCTTCGCGCCGACGAGCTTGTGTCGCACTTTAATTCAAAGGGAATTGACGGCGCGATACTCCGCCCCGCATATTTCACGCCCAGCTTCTCGAAGCACTCAGGCGAGCTTTGCCACGGATTTCAGATACACATAACAGACCGCAAGCACTTTGATCCCTTCTCTCTCGGTCTCTATCTCGTTGAATACATCCGCAACACCCACCCCGAATTTTCCTTCAGAGGCGAGAGCGCGTTGACGGCAGAAGCAAAGGATCAGAAGCTCTTTATCGACCTTCTTCTCGGCACGGACGAGTTCCGCAAGGGCACTCTCAGCGCAGATCAGCTCATTTCCACCCACGCCAAAAAGATCGCGACCTTCAAGAAGAACAGCGAGAAATATTGGCTTTATTCTTGAGCGCCTTAGCGTTGCAATACCGTGATCGTATTGTCCTGCACAGAAGAAAGCTTCACTTTCAGATATTATCCAACCGCTAGGGGAGGGGCTTGCTCCTCCCGCCTTGCCTAACGCAATGTCACAGGGAAGCCTTCCCTTGTCAGGGAAGGGGGACCGCGGTAGCGGTGGATGAGTAGTCCTTTGTTCTTTTATAAAACCTCATCCGTCGAGCCGCTTGACGCCTGCAACGCAAACTCAACAGTCGCTTGCGACACGACTCCCTGAAGGAGCCTTTTATGTGCTCCGCTCAGGATGACCTGCTCAAATGAGGTGCGATTGTAATTAGGGGCATATATTATCCGAAATCACGAGGATTACGAGGAACACGTAAAATACATCTACGAAAACCCAACCCGCCTGTATTACGATGAATTATACACAGAATAATAAGAAGATCTTCCATTATTTTTGCATTTTGTACAAAAGGAAATTTGCTAAAAGCCCTTGACAAATCTATGCGGATATTGTATAATAACAAGGATAATAATATTTGCAAATGAGGGAGGTTTTTTGAAAATGAAAATTACTTTTTCTGATCCTTCTGTTGTTTTTCAGAACCCCGCAGCTGAAAAGAATACCGCCCTCGTCGCCGAGACATCTCTTTCCCGTGATGTCTCCGTTAACTGTTCTAAATACGTTATTTTTCCCGGTTTTGTCGATGTGCACGTGCATTTTCGAGAGCCGGGTTTTTCTTATAAAGAGACTATTGCGACAGGTAGCGCGGCGGCGGCAAGAGGAGGATACACGGCGGTCTGCACTATGCCTAATCTCAACCCCGTTCCCGACAGCTACGAAAACCTGAAGCAGCAGTTAGATATAATAAATGATGACGCTAAGATCAAGGTGCTCCCCTTCGGAAGCATAACGAGAGGCGAGATGGGACTTGCCCTCTCGGATATTGAGGCGCTCGCTCCCTACGTTTGCGGCTTCTCTGACGACGGTCGCGGCGTGGACAATTCCTCTCTTATGGGTGAGGCTATGCAGAGAGCAAAGGCGCTCGGCAAGGTCATCTCGGCTCATTGCGAGGACGGCACGCAAGAAAAGGACTCGCCCGAGGCTGAATACAAGCAGATCGAGCGCGACATCGCGCTTTGCAAGGAGATCGGCGTGGCGTACCACGTCTGCCATATATCAACAAAGGAAAGCGTGTCTCTTATCCGCAAGGCAAAGGCGGAGGGCGTGAACATCACCTGCGAGACCGCACCCCACTATCTGACTCTCTCGGACAAGGACGTGCGCGACGACGGCAGATACAGAATGAATCCCCCGCTCCGCACCGAAGAGGACAGGCTTGCGCTGCTTGAGGGCATCAAGGACGGCACGATAGATATGATCGCAACCGACCACGCGCCCCACTCGGCAGAGGAAAAATCAAAGGGACTTAAGAGTCTCAACGGCATCGTAGGACTTGAGTGCGCCTTCGCGGTGCTCTACACGAGCCTCGTCAAAAGCGGATTTATCACGCTTGAGCGCCTTATCGAGCTTATGTCCACAAACCCCGCAAAGAGATTTGGCATCGAGCTCGACGGCTACTGCGTTTTCGATCTTGAGAACGAATACGCCATAAGCACCGACGAGTTCGCCTCGATGGGCAAATGCACGCCGTTTGAGAACGAAAAGGTCTTCGGCAGATGCATCGCGACAGTCTCGCAAGGACGCCTTGCTTATCTTGATAAGTCGGTAGCTGTAGAAAGTTAAAAGATCTTTACCCATATCCGCTTTTTCTTTTGACTCAAAAGGTGCAAAAGAAAAAGACTTGCCCGGTCAAAAACATAGTCGCCTTGAACGCTAAAAACGCATTCAATGCTCCTTGTTTTTTCCGTTGATCGCACTCGCTTCATCGCCCACTGGGCGCGCTCCTGCTCCAACCAAAAAGAAAACACCGAAAGGGGAATTTCGCTCGTTGCGACGAGCGACCAAGGCTCTGCCTTTGGAAACCGCAAGCCTTTGAAAAGGCTTGAGCGAAACTTTCCTGCGACGCTTCACCTAAGTTTAGATCTCACTCTTCACAATAAAATCCTTGCTTTCTCGGTACCGATGAGGTGTCCGAGAAAGCTACATCAGAAA
>JAFVRA010000005.1 GCA_017504545.1 Clostridia bacterium
TTCCGTGCAAGAAAGATTATCAGAGAGGGTATGAATATGGAAAGACTATACGGAGAAAAGAGCTATCGCCCCAATATTTTTGAGATTGATTTTTGGGGAACAAAAGCAGGAGATGATCGAGAATATCGGGATTTTCAAAGAAGAAAAATTAAAGGAAATATTTTACTCGCGGCATATTACAGTCCGGTAACGATCCAAGAAATCAGTATAGAGCTTGGGGTGGCACTTCCTTATCTTGAGGACGAGATCAAATTGCTCGTTGACCGTCAGTATCTTGTTTGCAACAATGGAAAGTATCTGACGAACATTCCGATTTTTACGCTTGATTGCACAAAAACGATTGATGGAAAACTGAAAGAACTTACCGAGGAAAGCGCACAAAAATTTATTGCTGTAGCTGATGAGTTCGATGCTCGCTTCGGAAACCGATTTGCAAACGTCAATCTCGCGCATTGGCAAAAGCTTCTTTTGTGCTTACATTATTCATTGATTGATACCGAAAACGATCTTGAAAAGGATTACGGAGAATTGCCCAAAGACGGACCGTATTCACTTGTAAACGGTGGTGGCGGACACGGTATTATTTGGGGCAGAAGTACCGAAAACGTTGTTGGAGATAAATTACCAAGAGGTATTCAAGGTATTTACAATGGTTGCCCGGCAAGTGATGGGCGCGGAAGTGTTATCGCCATGAATTTCAGACAAACACTAAATGCACAGCACTTCGAAGGACAAATGACCGATCCCATAGTTTGCACAGCTGTTGATTGCTTTGAGTATTTGCCGAAGGATTGGCAAAAAGTACTGAATGATCTTCATTATGCTAAGGACGGCAAGGCTAATTTTGCTGTTTGGTCGAATGAGGAATACGATGAACTTCAGCAGATGCTGCAAGAGTGCATCACTATTGTTTCGGACTTGAACCGAAAGACTGCCGAGCTTGCCGCAAATATTACCGCGGATCTTGCTCCTTCTCATATCCGTAAAAACGCAGAATATGTTGGCGCATTTGTTTATCGCTTCTATTCGATAGACAAGTTTGTGAGTAAGTTGTTTGAAATGGATTGGATGAAAGCGGTTGGAGATAATGAAAAACCTGCCATTTGCGTTGTGAAGAATTAAATAAATACCGCCGAGTGTTACACAAAAGGTAATTCTCGGCGGTATTCTATTCAAATTGTTCTCTATCGCACAACCACGATTGGTGGTGAGTAAGTGCGCACTTGAAGGCAAACAAAAAGCCTCCCTTGTGCAAAGGGAGGTGGCTCGCGCAAGCGAGACGGAGGGATTGTAAAAGTTGAATTTTACACAAAAACAATCCCTCAGTCAGCTTCGCTGACAGCTCCCTTTACACAAGGGAGCCTCTGGTTTTAGCCGCTAGTTTGTCTGCCGTTCGTTAAAAAACTGTCCTTAAGAACACAACGCCTTCTCAGCCTTTTTTATTTTTATCTTTGTTTATCAGTTGTAGATGATAGGCTCGATGGTCTCGTCGGCAAATACTACTCTTACTGTTCTGCCGTTGTGCCATGTATCAGTCTTTACGATAGCCTCCCAAGCCTCAGCAGTGCCTGCAAAGTGAATATCTGCAAGAGATGCGCAGTTGTCAAGCGCGGTGTCGCATAGGATCTTTGTGTCAGCATTGAGAGTGAAGTCCTCAACAGAAGGAACTACGAGTCCCATAAGAACCATGTAGGGATTTGCTTCGCTTCCGAGATAGAAGCCGTTTTCGCTCTCGTTGTACTCAAGCTCGTCGCATCCCTCGAAGCAACGTGCGGAGATAACGCTTACGTTGTTACCGAGTGTGAGAGAAGAGAGGTACTGGCATCCGGAGAATGCCTGAGCTGCGATAACCTTGGTGTTGTCGTTTACCTTGCAAGCCTCGGTGTTGAGGTCGGAAACCGATACTAATACGAGGTGGGGATTAGCGGAGTTGCCAAGGTAAAGACCGTTGCCGTAGGTAGTGTACTCAAGAGCTGCACAACCGTAGAAGGCGCTCTTTATAACGTACTCTACAGAATCAGCAAGAGTGACGGTCTTGAGTGCGGAGCAGCCGTAGAATGCGCCCTCGGAAATGCTCTTGAGAGCGCCCGAGAGGTCGATAGAGGTAAGAGCTACGCATTCCTTGAATGCGAAGGGATCAACGATCTCTACAGACTTGGGAAGAACGACGGTTGCGAGCTTGTCACAACCCTCAAATGTACCTGTGCCGATCTCAGTAACATTCTCGCCCTCAAATGTGACCGACTCAAGAGCGTCGCAGTCATAGAAGGCGTAGTCACCAACGTAGGTGTATGTAGAGGGAATAGTAACAGACTTAATGGAATTTTCAGCCTTGAATGCGTCAGCAGCGATACCGACGATATCTCTTCCGTCGATAGTAGCGGGGAGCTTCACGTCAACTATAGCAACAGATGCGGGGTTGTACTTTGTGATCTCGCACTTGCCTTCTTCATTGAGGGCATATTCAAACGAGCCTGTTTCGGTTTCGTAAACGTTCTCGTTTGCATTGGGAGAGAGAACTGCATCGTCAGTCTCCTTCTCATCGTTCTTCTTGGAGCAAGCAACCGAGCAAAGAGCGAGAGCCGCTACGAGAGCGATCGCGAGAATTGTGAGAATTGATCTTTTCATATCGTACCCTCCTGGTAGGTAACAAAAATACTTTATATAATATTATAACTCATATTTGTCCACTTGTCAACAAAAAAGCGTATAAAAATAAAAATTAGTGAAAAGTTAACAAAAAAACCGATATATTTTTGATCTGCCGCTTCTTGACAGGGGCGGAATGTTTGTGTATAATAGAGACAGAAGAACAAAAGCGGGAAAGAAAAGGCGATTTTCTGCTTTGAAGAAGAGTAAAGGAGGTGCGGATAATGGGAACGCTTGATACTGATATAAAAAAGCTATACGGCGTGGGTGCAGTTAAGGCGTCGGCGTACGCCACGCTCGGTGTCCGCACGGTCGGAGATCTTTTGCACCACTACCCGAGAGGATACGAGGACAGAGGAAATATAAAGCTTATAACCGAGGCAGACGGAATATCAAAATGTGCCCATATTCTGACTATCGCCACTCAGCCCAAGAGCGTGAGGGTGAAGGGAAGAATGTCGCTTACCAAATTTCGCGCCTACGACGATAGCGCGACCTGCGAGATAACCTTCTTCAATCAGGAATTCCTCAAGAACGTGTTCGTGCCGGGAGAGAGCTTCAGATTTTACGGTAAGATAGAGAAAAAGGCGGGAAGATACAGCATGACCTCGCCTGCCTACGAGCCCTGCCGCGAGGGAGTCGAGCTGCCCTCGCTTATCCCCGTCTATCCGCTTACCGAAGGAATAAGCCAGAAGCAGATAGCCAAGGATATGCGCTCGGCGATGATACTCGCCTCTGCCGCGGACGAGCAGAGAGACATTCTCCCCGAGGATATACGCCGCAGGCACTCGCTCTGCACGCTCTCCTACGCTATGCGAAATATTCACACGCCCGACAGCTACTCGGCTCTTGCGGCGGCAAAGAAAAGGCTGATATTTGACGAATTCTTCACCTTTGCGCTCGGCATAACAGCGGCAGGAGCAGAGAGCAAGCGCGCTCCCGCGCACCCCTGCGCCGCATCCGATCCTCGTCCGCTTGAGGCGGTGCTTCCGTACAGCCTTACGGGAGCGCAGAGGAGAGTTATAGGCGAGATCCGCGAGGATATGGCAAAAGACACAGCCATGAGCCGAATGGTAATAGGCGACGTTGGAAGCGGAAAGACGGTCTGCGCCGCCGCGGCAATGCTGTTTGCGGTTCAGAACGGCAGGCAGGCGGCTCTTATGGCGCCCACAGAGATACTCGCGCGCCAGCATTACGCCTCGCTTAAGGAGATATTCGCGTCTCTCGGTATGACCGTTGGACTTCTCGTCGGCGCAACTTCTGCCGCTGAGAAAAGAAAAATATACGCGTCTCTCGCCTCAAACGGTGAGGACAGACTTGACATAATTATAGGCACTCACGCGCTTATTTCGAGCGGCGTGCAGTTCGCCTCACCCGGTGTGGTCGTCATTGACGAGCAGCACCGCTTCGGCGTTGGGCAGAGAGCGGCGCTCGCGGAGAAAAATCCGATGTCGCACGTCCTCGTTATGAGCGCAACGCCCATACCGCGCTCTTTAGCACTCGCGCTATACGGCGACCTTGATATATCGACTATCGACGAGATCCCACCGGGACGACAGAGAGTTGACACATTCGTCGTTGACGAGAGCTACCGCGAAAGACTCAACGGCTTTATCAAAAAGCAGGTCGCAAAGGGCGGACAGGTGTACGTCGTATGCCCTGCGGTTGAGGAGTCTCAGGTCAGCGAGGAAGAGGAGGCAGACCTACTGCTTAGCGATATTTCTATTGACGAGCTTTTCTCGGAGAGGGAGAGCGCAATACCGCTCAAATCGGCGGTGAAGCTTTCGGAGGAGCTTGCAGAGGCCTTTCCCGAGCTTTCGGTTGACTTCTTGCACGGAAAGCTCAAGAGCCGTGAAAAAGAGGAAAAGATGGAGAGATTCGTGACGGGGCAGACCGACGTTCTCGTGTCTACCACGGTAATTGAGGTCGGAGTGAACGTTCCGAACGCCTCGCTTATGATAGTTGAGAATGCCGAGCGATTCGGACTTTCACAGCTTCATCAGCTTCGCGGACGAGTCGGCAGAGGCTCGAGGCGCTCTTATTGTATTCTCGTGTCCGAGGCAATAAGAAAAGAGGGAAGCGCCAAGGAGAGACTTATGACAATGAAGAGCTCCTACGACGGATACGCTATCGCAGAGAAGGATCTTGCGATGCGAGGACCGGGAGATTTCCTTCGCACCAATCAGGATTCGCGCGTGCGGCAGAGCGGCGGTGTCCGTTTCAGGCTTGCGGAGCTTTGCGAGGATTCGGGCTTGATGAGAGTCGCGTTTGACGAGGCAAAGGCTCTCATAGAAAGTGATCCTAAGCTTGAAGGACACCCCGAGTTGAAGAGCGAGATAGACGGACTTTTTGCGCTTGACGGAAGCGCCGTAAATTGAATAAAATGACCTTTTGCGTAGAATTATCTTTCGCGCCCACGGCTATCTTCCACAAAAGCCGTGGGCGTGTTTGTTTATAAAAATCATTGTGTTTTGTGAGGGCAGTGTATTTAACGTAATGTCACCTTTGGCTCCCTCCGAGAGGGGGCTCCCGCGCGAGCGGGTGGAGGAGCCTGCGAAACAAGAGACGGTGCGCTTGTTTTGAAATAGCGGTAATTCCTTTGTCGCGCGCTCTCCCTCAGGCGTGCAAGCCGCCAGCTCCCTCCCGGAGGGAGCCTTATATGCGGACGTGCACTTAGCAAGCCGCAAGTTTTCTTCGAAAAAATTTTGGTCGCCCCTGCGGGTTTTTAATGAATGATAAATGATGAATGATTTTTATCGGTAGGGGAGGGGCTTGCTCCTCCCGAATAACAATCCCTCCGTCGTTTTCTTGCGAAAATGCCACGGCAGATTGTCAAGCAAGTGCAACACCAAAAAACGCTTCAAAAGGTGAACGCCACCCCAAGCATTTTTTAGGTCTTAAGTTAATAGATAAAACAATATTTTGCAAAATTTCATTGTCCAAA
>JAFVRA010000006.1 GCA_017504545.1 Clostridia bacterium
CCGCGCCTGCATTTGGATTTTTGGGGTTGTGTCCCTGGTCGATATATATTTTTATAGCCATAAGTAAACCGTCCTCAATTTATTTTGCCAAGGGGAGAATACCCTCTACGTAAAGAATATGCTATATTGGAGATCTTTGTGAAAAAGACTGAAAATCAAGAAAACAAAAACAACAAAATAACACGAGCGGTGCTTTGGGGACTGTTTGCCGTGTATTGCGGCGTGCTTGTCTGGATGCTTTATCTGAGCCGTGACTATCGCGGCGGATATACGCTTAGCGAGTACATAAGCAGCTTTTCAAACTTTATTCCCTTTAAAACCGTTTTTCATTACGCAAAAATAGCCGCGACGGGCTCGCTTGAGTTTATCGGACTGTTTCTGTGGAATATTATGGGCAACCTCGTGATGCTTCTGCCGCTCGGCGCGGTACTGCCTTGCCTGTTTGGGCGCATAGACCGCTTTTGGAAGGTGGTCATCACGGTCACCGTGACGGTCATACTTATCGAGCTTGCTCAGCTTATATTGCGAGTGGGCGTAATTGACGTAGACGATCTTATCCTCAACCTCAGCGGCGCGATGATAGGCTATGCCATCTTGAAGATACCACCGCTCGCGCGCGGCCTTCGCGCCATAGGCGCTCTGCCGCCGAGACAAGAGAAAACGGCAAAAAAGGCTGAGAAAAAGGAAGACAAGACAGAAGAAAGGCAGTACGCGAACAAATGAAGGCTTTTGACAACGCTGAAAAGAATAAAACGCTCGGCGGAATGCTTTACGTCGTGGCAACGCCTATAGGCAACCTTGCCGATATCAGCGAGAGGGCGCTCAAGGTGCTCTCCGAGGTAGATTTTATAGCCGCCGAGGACACGAGAAACTCCTTGCGCCTGCTTACGCATTTCGGCATTTCAAAGACACTCGTGTCTTATCACGAGCATAATAAAAGAGAAAAGGGCGAGGAGATAGTCGCGCGACTTCGCGGCGGCGAATCCTGCGCTATTATCACAGATGCGGGCACGCCCGCAATATCAGATCCCGGCGAGGATCTCGTCGCGCTTTGTGCCGAGAACGATATTCCCGTAACTTCGGTGCCGGGCGCTTGCGCGCTTATCAGCGCGCTTGCTCTCTCGGGGCTTCCCACGGCTCGCTTTGTGTTCGAGGGATTTTTGCCCGTTCAGAAGAAGGAGCGTCGCGAAAGGCTTGAGTGCCTCTCTCGCGAGGAGCGCACCTTTATACTCCACGAAGCGCCTCACAAGCTCCGCACGACGCTTGACGATCTCTGCCGCACTCTTGGCGGCGAGAGAAGAATATCGCTCTGCAGAGAGCTTACGAAGCTCAACGAGGAGATATGTCGCACGACGCTCGCCGAGGCGGTAGAGCTTTATTCTTCCAGGGAGCCAAGAGGAGAATACGTGCTTGTCATTGAGGGCGGAAGCAGCTCTCTTGGCGGTGCTGACGATGCTTTTGCGAATATGACACCCGAGGAAGCGGTGGCGCATTTTACAGAGCAGGGAATGGGCAAAAACGACGCCGTTAAGGCGGCGGCAAAGGCTCTCGGAATGACGAGAAATCAGCTTTACGGGCTTCTTATCAAATAATATCTTCAATTTTGTATATATTTTACTAAACTAAAGCGCAAATCGCGAGAAATTTTTACTCTAATCACAATTAAAAAATCTTGATTTTTTGCGCTACGTATGGTATTATAACTGTATATTTATTTATATTTATTGTATGAAAGGAATTTCATTATGGAAAAGATGAAGGTTGGCGTCGTAGGCGCTACAGGTATGGTAGGTCAGCGCTTTCTGACCTTGCTTGAGAATCACCCCTATTTTGAGGTAGCCGCACTTGCCGCTTCTGCGCGCTCTGCGGGTAAGACCTACGAGGAGGCAGTCGGAGCTCGTTGGAAGATGAAGACTCCCATGCCCGAGAAGTTCAAAAAGATGGTGGTAATGGATGCCGCTGGGATTGATGAGATCGGCAAGCTCGTAAGCTTCGTTTTCTGCGCGGTAGATATGAAGAAGGACGAGATCAAGGCGCTTGAGGAGGCTTACGCTAAGCACGAGATCCCCGTTGTTTCCAACAACTCGGCTCACCGCTGGACACCCGACGTTCCTATGGTAATTCCGGAAATAAATAACTCTCACTACGAGGTAATTGCCGCTCAGAGAAAGCGTCTCGGAACAAAGAGAGGATTTATCGCAGTTAAGCCTAACTGCTCTATCCAGTCCTACGTTCCTATGCTCACACCTCTGCTCAAGTACGGCATCAAGGAGGTAGTTGCTACTACCTATCAGGCGATCTCGGGCGCAGGTAAGACCTTCAACGAGTGGCCTGAGATGATAGACAACGTAATTCCTTACATCGGCGGTGAGGAAGAGAAGAGTGAGCAGGAGCCTCTTCGCGTATGGGGTAAGGTAGTAAACGGCGAGATAGTCAAGGCTGACGCTCCGCTTATCACCACCCAGTGCATCAGAGTTCCCGTAACCGACGGACATACCGCGGCAGTTTTCGTAAAGTTCGAGAACAAGCCCACCAAGGAAGAGATACTTGAGGCGTGGAAGAACTTCAAGGGCAAGCCTCAGGAGCTCGGACTTCCCAACGCGCCCGAGCAGTTCATCACCTACTTTGAGGAGGACAACAGACCTCAGGCGGCTCTTGACCGCGACATTTACGGCGGCATGGGCGTTACGGTCGGCAGACTCCGTGAGGACAGCCTCTTCGACTACAAGTTCGTAGGTCTCTCTCACAACACGCTTCGCGGCGCGGCAGGCGGCGCGGTGCTGAATGCAGAGCTTCTCTATAAGGAAGGCTACTTTGACTGATATAATATTTAGCTATAAAAGCACCACGACAACGTCGTGGTGCTTTTATTTAGCAAGATTTATAATTGATTTTTTATGCTTTATCGCATATTGCAGCGACGTGTATGCTCCACCATATTCGTGTTCTACATATGCTATTACAAGATCCGCTTGATCGATCATCCATTTATTGCGATAGGAAATTGCATAACGCGGAAAAACCTTTTCAAGCGAGGGGTATATAATAGAGTCATATACCTTTAAATCAAGAAGTTGCTTTATTTGCTTTTGATGTGATTCTGTTATATACGGGGTGATATAAACTATTTCGCAATCTATTATATTTTCTTTCAGAGAATGACAAACCTCGAGACACATATTATCAAAATCTCCGTACCCTCCGCAATAGAAATATATTTTTTCATTGCGAGTTATATTATTCAGAATAGCATTGCGTATATTTTCATGTATACTACTTCTATTGTAAATTTCTCTATGCCCCAAAAACGTAATTATCATATCATACCTCTATCGTGGAACTCCGATATAATATTATACATTCATTAAAAGAAATTGTCAATATCGTGGAACTCCACGAGATAAATTTTTTTATTGGAACTATAATAATTGTGGAACTCCGAGAAAGGAGCACGGTTATGAAGTTAAATGAGGCAATCGTAAAACGAATATACGAAATTTGCGAAGAGAAGTCATTGAATATATGCGATGCATCTCTTAAGGGTGGAATGTCGCCATCTGCGATCTATGACCTGATAAAAGGAAGAACAAAATGTTCAAAGGTCATTACGGTAAAACGCTTTTGCGAGGGTGCAGGCATCACGCTCAAAGAATTCTTTGATAAAGATTATTTTAACGATATAGAGGAATAAATTACACCCCGGCGGACTTGTCCGTCGGGGTTAATTGTAAAACGAAAACCACGCGATAGTCGCGTGGTTGA
>JAFVRA010000076.1 GCA_017504545.1 Clostridia bacterium
ATCCAACAGCACGGTGTGCTGATTGTTTACACCTAAAAATACAAAGCTTCCTCCCGATATTTCTACCTCTTTTATACTTTCTGCGGCAAGGGATACTACGGACTTCGCGTTCATGAGGCGGCGCTTGAAAAGGGAGTTCGAGTCTCGGGCGCAACCGTACATATCGTAACCCCAGAGTGTGATGCAGGCCCTATAGTGCTTCAGAAGGCAGTCGAGGTAAAGCAGGGAGATACTCCCGAAGCGCTCCAGCGCAGAATAATGGAGGAAGCCGAGTGGAAGATACTCCCCGAGGCAGTAAGACTCTTCTGCGACGGAAGGATAACAGTTGAAAATAATAAAGTCTATATCAAAGGAGAATGAAAATGAAGGTAACATCTATCGCAAACGAGCTTAATTCTCTCGCATATCACGGCAGAGGAATCATCATTGGTAAGAGCGCTGACGGTAAGAAGGCAGTTACTGCTTATTTTATTATGGGAAGAAGCGTAAACAGCCGCAACCGCGTTTTCGTTGCCGAGGGCGACGCTATGCGTACCAAAGCATTTGACGAGTCAAAAATGGTTGACCCCCACCTTATCATTTACTATCCCGTAAGAGTTCTCGGCAACAAGACCATCGTAACAAACGGCGATCAGACCGACACCATATATAACCTTATGGACAAGCAGATGACCTTCGAGCAGGCGCTCCGCACACGCGAGTTTGAGGACGACAAGCCTAACTTCACCCCCAGAATCTCGGGCATTATCCGCCGCGAAACTGAAGGAATGAACTTTGCGCTTTCTATTCTCAAGAGTGCTGAGGGAGACGACAGCTCCTGCGAGAGATTTACCTACGCTTACTCTAACCCCGTAGCCGGCAGAGCTAAGTTTATCCACACCTACAACGGAGACGGAGATCCGCTTCCTTCATTTGAGGGCGAGCCTAAGACTCTTGAGCTTCCCGACGTGGATATAGACACGCTCACAGATCTCATCTGGACCAATCTCAACGAGGATAACAAGGTCTCTCTCTTCGTAAGATACATAGACATCGCGACAGGCGAGGCCGAAACAAGAATAGTTAACAAAAATCTTTAATAGAGGTGCGAAATGAAAGAATTTGAACTCAAGTATGGCTGTAACCCCAATCAGAAGCCCGCAAAGATATATATGCAGGACGGCTCTGAGCTTCCTATAGAGATACTCTGCGGACGCCCCGGATATATCAACTTCCTTGACGCCTTCAATAGCTGGCAGCTCGTTAAGGAGCTCAAGGAGGCTCTCGGTCTCCCTGCAGTGACCTCCTTCAAGCACGTCAGCCCCACCTCTGCAGCAGTTGGAATTCCGCTCTCGGACAAGCTCAAGAAGGCTTGCTTCGTTGACGATATCGAGGGACTTGACGATTCTCTCCTCGCTTGCGCTTATGCAAGAGCAAGAGGAACCGACAGAATGTGCTCATTTGGCGACTGGGTAGCGCTCTCCGACGTTTGCGACGTTACCACAGCACTTATGCTCAAGCGCGAGGTATCCGACGGTATCATCGCTCCCGGCTACGAGCCCGAGGCACTTGAGATCCTCAAGACAAAGCGCAAGGGCAATTACAATATCGTAAAGATCGATCCCAACTACGTTCCCGCCGCTCAGGAGTGCAAGCAGGTTTACGGCATTACCTTCGAGCAGTGAAGAAACAATTTTGAGATCAACAAGGAGCTTCTTTCCAATCTCGTAACCGCAAACAAGGATATGCCCGAGAGCGCACTTCGCGATCTTATAGTTGCTCTTATCACACTTAAATACACTCAGTCTAACTCTGTTTGCTACGCAGTTGACGGACAGGCTATCGGCGTTGGCGCAGGTCAGCAGTCGAGAGTACATTGCACAAGACTCGCAGGCGGCAAGGCAGACACCTGGTTCCTTCGTCAGCACGATAAGGTTCTCAACCTTCCTTTCAAGGACACCCTCGGCAGACCCGACCGCGATAACGTTATCGACGGTTATATCAATCAGAACGAAGAGGACGTTTGCGCTGACGGCAACTGGCAGAAGTACTTTACCGAGCAGCCCGAGCATTTCACTATGGAAGAGCAGAGAGCATATCTCGACACCATTGACGGCGTAGCTCTCGGTTCTGACGCATTCTTCCCGTTCAGCGACAACATCGAGCGCGCTAAAAAATCGGGCGTTAAGTACATCGCCGAGCCCGGTGGATCTATCCGCGACGATCTCGTGATCGAGTGCTGTGACAGATACGGTATGGTAATGGCATTTACCGGAATGAGACTCTTCCACCATTGATTTTTCGGAGTATTAGACTATGAAGATTTTAGTTGTCGGCGGTGGCGGAAGAGAACACGCCATCATAAAAAAGATCAAGGAGAACCCCACGGTCGAGAAGATATACGCGCTTCCCGGTAACGGTGGTATCGCTGAGGATGCGGAATGTGTAGCTATCGGAGCTAAGGAAATAGACAAAATAGTTGATTTTGCTGTTTCAAATCAGATCGACTACGCTGTTGTAGCTCCCGACGATCCGCTCGTGCTCGGAGCAGTTGATAAGCTGAACGAAGCGGGAATTGCTTGCTTCGGACCTCGCG
The DNA here is from genome assembly GCA_017504545.1 of Clostridia bacterium. Taxonomy (GTDB): domain Bacteria; phylum Bacillota; class Clostridia; order Oscillospirales; family CAG-272; genus HGM12713. The sequence goes on from JAFVRA010000076.1 coordinate 2,576, forward strand.
CAAATGCGGCTATTATCGAGGGAAGTAAGATATTCTCCAAGAATCTTATGAAGAAATACGGAATACCTACTGCAAAATACGAGGTATTCACGACTATGGACGAGGCTCTTGAATATCTCAAGGACGCTCCCATTCCTACGGTTATAAAGGCTGACGGACTTGCGCTCGGCAAGGGTGTAGTTATCGCTATGACTCGCGACGAGGCTTATGATGCAGTTCGCTCTATGATGGCTGATAAGGTGTTCGGCGAGAGCGGAAGCCGCATAGTTATCGAGGAATTTCTCAGCGGCCCCGAGGTATCTGTCCTCTCATTTACAGACGGAAAGACAGTCGTTCCTATGATCTCCTCAATGGATCACAAGCGCGCTCTTGACGGAGACAAGGGACTTAACACGGGCGGTATGGGAACTATCGCTCCCAACCCCTATTATACCGATGAGATCGCAGAGATCTGTATGAGAGATATCTTTCTTCCTACGATCAACGCTATGAACGCAGAGGGAAGAACCTTTAAGGGCTGTCTCTATTTTGGACTTATGATCACCAAGGACGGTCCTAAGGTAATTGAGTATAACTGCCGCTTCGGAGATCCCGAAACTCAGGTAGTTCTTCCGTTGCTTGACGGTGATCTCCTGAGCATCATGCAGGCTTGCACCAACGGCACTCTTGCAGAAACCGCGGTATCCTTCAAGGATAAGTCGGCTTGCTGTGTTATTATGGCATCCGACGGCTATCCCGGAAAGTATGCGGGCGGCTTTGAGATAACGAGAGAGGCCGATCTTGACGCCGAGGTATATATTGCAGGCGCTAAGATAGTTGACGGCAAGCTCGTCAACGCAGGTGGAAGAGTTCTCGGCGTAGTAGCAATAGGAGACACTCTTAAGGAAGCGATCGACGCGTCCTACGCTAACGTAAAGAAGGTTCATTTTGAAAACGCCTTCTACCGCAAGGACATAGGCAAGCGCGCTATGGAAGTATTTAACGAGAAGTAATCGGAGGCAATATGGTTTACAGAGTTTACGTAGAAAAGAAAAAAGGACTTGAGCATGAAGCAAACAGCCTCTACCGTGAGCTTACAGAGATGCTCGGCATCTCCTCGCTCACAAAGGTTCGTCTGTTCAACAGATACGACGTTGAGAACATTGAAAAAGAGCTGTTTGACTATTCGGTAAACACAGTATTTTCCGAGCCTCAGATTGATAACGTTTCCTATTCACTTCTGGATGATAATTGCATTATCTTCGCAGTTGAATATCTCCCCGGACAGTTTGACCAGAGAGCAGACTCGGCGGCACAGTGCATTCAGCTCATCTCTCAGAAGAACCGTCCTCTCGTTCGCACGGCGCGCGTTTATTGCCTCTACGGCAATATCAGCGAGGGCGAGCTCGCCGCAATAAAGAAGTACGTTATTAACCCCGTAGAGAGCCGCGAGGCTACGCTTGAAGAGTTTGATACTCTCGTTGCCGAATACGAGCTTCCTACGTCTGTCGCAACGATAGACGGATTTATCGGCTTTGGCGAGGAGGAGCTTGCAAAGATGATAAGCGAGCTCGGACTTGCGATGGATATCGACGATATCCGCTTCTGCCGCGATTACTTCAGAACTGAACATAGAGATCCCACAATCACCGAGATCCGTATGATAGACACCTATTGGTCGGATCACTGCCGTCATACCACCTTCCTTACTACCGTTGACAGCGTTAAGTTCGAGGACGAAAGACTCGAGGCGGCTTACAACGATTACCTTGAAACGAGAAAGGCTATCGGCAGAACTAAGCCTATAAATCTTATGGACATCGGCACTATCGCCGCAAAGTATCTTAAGGCTGAGGGCAAGCTTGACGGTCTTGACGAATCCGAGGAGATAAACGCTTGTACCGTAAAGATAAAGGTTTCTATTGACGGCAACGAAGAGGATTGGCTCTTGCTTTTCAAGAACGAGACGCACAACCACCCCACAGAGATCGAGCCCTTCGGTGGAGCGGCTACCTGTATCGGCGGTGCTATCAGAGACCCGCTTTCAGGACGTTCGTACGTTTACGCCGCAATGAGAGTTACCGGCGCGGCTGATCCCAGACGCCCCATAAACGAGACTATCCAGGGCAAGCTTCCCCAGAGAAAGATCGTTTCGACCGCGGCGGCAGGCTATTCCTCTTACGGAAACCAGATCGGTCTTGCTACGGGCATCGTTGACGAGCTTTACCACGACGGTTACGTTGCAAAGCGTATGGAGATAGGTGCGGTAATTGCCGCCGCTCCCGCAAAGAACGTTCGCCGCGAGGTTCCCGCTGACGGAGACATAATCATTCTGCTTGGCGGAAGAACCGGTAGAGACGGATGTGGCGGTGCTACGGGCTCTTCAAAGTCGCACACGCTCGAGTCTCTTGAGACCTGCGGTGCTGAGGTACAGAAGGGTAACGCTCCCGAGGAAAGAAAGCTTCAGCGACTCTTCCGCAACAGCGAGGCTACACGCCTTATCAAGCGCTGTAACGACTTCGGCGCAGGCGGTGTTTCGGTTGCTATCGGCGAGCTTGCTGACGGAATCAAGATAAATCTTAACGCAGTTCCCAAGAAATACGAGGGACTTGACGGCACCGAGCTTGCTATCTCTGAGTCTCAGGAGAGAATGGCAGTAGTGGTTGAGGCTAAGGACGTCGCACGCTTCTGCGAGCTTGCAGAGAGTGAGAACCTCGAGGCTACGGTCGTTGCCGAGGTTACCGAAGAGCCTCGTCTCGTAATGAGATGGAACGACAAGGTAATCGTTGACATCTCCAGAGAATTTCTCAACTCCAACGGTGCAGAGAAGCACATAGACATACTCGCAAGCAAGCCTCAGAGCTTTGCAAAAGAGATAAACGGCGGCTTTGGTACTCTTATGAGCAACCTTGCTACCGACCTTAACGTTTGCTCCAAGAGAGGTCTTGGCGAGCGCTTTGACTCCACCATCGGTGCAGGAAGCGTGCTTATGCCCTTTGGAGGAAAGAATCAGAGCACACCTACACAGGTAATGGTAAATAAAATATCTGTTGAACGCGCTGACACAGACACCTGCTCGTTTATGTCTTGGGGATATAACCCCTACATATCCGAAAAGAGCCCCTATCACGGCGCTTATCTCGCAGTTGTTGAGTCTGCATCCAAGCTTATCGCAGGCGGCGCTGACTTCAAGGATACCTATCTTACCTTCCAGGAATATTTTGAAAAGCCCCGTAAGGAAGCGGCGCGTTGGGGCAAGCCCTTCTCGGCACTCCTTGGCGCTTTCAAGGCACAGAAGGATCTCGGAATTGCCGCTATCGGCGGTAAGGACTCGATGAGCGGAAGCTTTGAGAATATCGACGTTCCCCCCACGCTCGTATCCTTCGCTGTTACAACCGGTAAGACCTCTACCGTCACAAGCGCAGAATTCAAGCTGCCCTTCAGCCGCGTTATCTGGATGCGCCCCGAGTATGATGCAGACGGTCTCCCCGTTGCAGAGTCACTTCTCGCGCTCTACGATAAGGTAGCCGCTCTCACTAAGGCAGGCAAGGTCCTCGCGGCTTACACCCCCACATACGGCGGTGTAGCAGAGGCTGTAATGAAGATGTGCTTTGGTAACGGAGTAGGATTTAAGTATTCCGATAAGGTATCTCTTGAGGACATCTTCGGATATTCCTACGGCTCATTCGTGCTTGAGCTTGCAGACGGAGCTCTGGCTGACGGAATTCTCCTTGGAGAGACTACCGCTAAGAACAGCATCGTATTCGGCAACGAGACGGTTGATCTTGACAATCTTTACAAGGACTACGAAAGCGTTCTTGAGGGTGTTTATCCCACAAACGCTGAGGAAGCAAAGGGCGAGATCCCCGCATTCTCTTACGAGGGAAAGAGCGCTCCCGCAGTTATCAAGTGTGCAAAGCCTCGTGTTCTCATTCCCGTATTCCCCGGAACTAACTGCGAATACGATTCTGCAAAGGCATTTATGAGAGCAGGTGCCAAGACCGAGATATTCGTTGTCAAGAACCTCTCGGCAGAGAAGGTCGCAGAGTCTGTTGACTCATTCGTAAAGAAGATAAAGGATTCTCAGATAATCTTCGTTCCCGGCGGATTCTCGGGTGGCGACGAGCCTGACGGATCGGGTAAGTTCATCACGGCATTCTTCAGAAACGAAGCAATAAAGAACGAAGTAAACGAGCTTCTCAAGAACAGAGACGGACTTATGTGCGGTATCTGCAACGGCTTCCAGGCTCTTATCAAGCTCGGCCTCGTTCCTTACGGTGAGATAATCGATACCGACGAGAACTGTCCTACGCTCACCTTTAACAGCATTGGACGCCATCAGTCGAGAATAGTTCGCACAAGAATTGCATCCAACAATTCTCCTTGGCTCTCTGAGGTAAAGGTTGGTGACGTTTACTCCGTACCGATCTCTCACGGCGAGGGAAGATTCTTCGCATCCGACGAGCTTATATCCAAGCTTGCCGCTAACGGACAGATCGCAACTCAGTACGTTGACCTTGAAGGAAAGCCCACCTCAAATATTCTTTACAACCCCAACAATTCCTGCTACGCTATCGAGGGAATAACCTCTCCCGACGGCCACGTATTCGGAAAGATGGGACATACCGAGAGATACAACGACGGTCTTTATAAGAACGTTGAGGGTAACTACGATATGAAGATATTTGAGTCCGCAGTCAAGTACTTCAAATAATCAATAAAAAAGCAGGCAAATCCGCAAGGTTTTGCCTGCTTTTTCTTACTAAAGTCTTGAATTAGGAAAATAAATGTGCTATAATGATTTTATAG
>JAFVRA010000077.1 GCA_017504545.1 Clostridia bacterium
GCAAAAGGTCGCAAATTGACAAAAATACGTATTTGCAGATAAAAGCGACCGGTTCGGTTATAAGTATAACCAAACGCCCTATGCCAAAACGGTAGAGCAAAAATCCGATGAAAAGTGCCGCTACCGTAAAAAAACGAAAGCGTCCGCTGTTATATCCGTAGTTTATCAGTATCAGTCCGATCGCCGCTACAAGCACGCACAAAAGGTCGCCAAGGTTTATAACAAGGCTCTGCAAAAATCCTTTGCTCTTACCCATTACTATTTCCCTTTTGGATATTGGAAGTCTAATTCCATAGAGCCGTCCGTATGCCCTTTTAGTATATCTGACGCCGAAAAACACCCTTACTATTCGGTTCAGATCATAAAAAACGCCTACGGCTATTCCAAACAAAAAGGAATAAAAAAGCATTATCGCAAGGGTTATCTGAGATATTTCCATTGCTTAGCGAAAGAGACCTCCGAAAAAGCCCTTCTTTTCCTTTCCAGTATCGTTTGCATAATATACGCCGTTTATCCTACCGCTGAGCGCCACCACGCCCTTCTCGGTGTCAAGCGTGTCTATCTTAATGTCGCTACCCTCGATATACATCTCGCCCTCGCTGCTCTTGAGCCTCACACTGACGTCGTCAAAGCCCATTACCTCCTCAACGCCCTCAATTCTCATCTGATTTCTCGCCTTTATGAAAAGCTGATGCTCAAGCTTCTTCTCCTCACTAAAATTCAAGCCCATAAAAAACCTCCGCACAGATCCAAGATTTTGCTCATCATTGAATCTTATGCGGAGTTTCTCTGTCATATACCTCGCTCGTCGGCGAGTGTTATTCTTCTATAATGCGGTACATTCCCGACGCGTCCGCCTTAGCGACGCTGTCCTTGACGGCTACCACCTCTATCTTGAGCGTCCTCTGACCGAAGGTGATCTCTATGATATCCCCCTCCTTAACGTCGTATGAAGCCTTTGCGCGTCTGCCGTTGACGTTTACGTGCTCGGTGTCACAGGCATCGTTTGCTACCGTGCGGCGCTTGATGATACGCGACACCTTCAAATATTTATCAAGTCTCATTTTCCCTCCGAAAATCAAAATGGGTTGTTGCAAATTACATTGCAACAACCCAAACAAAAGACAAAATTATTCGTTTACTGCGTCCTTAAGAGCCTTACCTGCAGTGAATGCGGGAGCCTTGGAAGCTGCAATGGTGATAGTCTCACCGGTCTTGGGGTTACGTCCCTCTCTTGCTGCTCTTTCCTTAACCTCGTATGTGCCGAAGCCGATAATCTGAACCTTGTCGCCTGCCTTGAGCGCCTCGGTGATAGCTTCGTTCACAGCGTTAACGGCTGCTTCAGCGTCCTTCTTCTTGAGTCCTGTCTTGGTTGCTACTACGTCAATAAGCTGTGTCTTGTTCATAATCATTTACCTTTCTCTTTTTTATTGTCGGGCGTACCCTTGGTTTACATAATGATTATACCACAAATTCTTTGCAATTCAATAGTTTTTAGCATATTTTTTTGATTTTTTTATTGTTTTTTCACTATTTTTTCTTATTTTTATCCCAAATAGCGTCAAGCTCCTCTAAGGTCAGCTCACCCATTTTCTTGCCCTCGGCTATCACCGCCTGCTCGACGGCGTCAAATCTGTCAATAAACTTATTCGTAGCCGCGCCAAGCGCCACCTCGGACTCAACTCCAAGCTTTCTGCAAAGCGAGGTTATCGAGAGTAGAAGGTCGCCCATTTCCTCGGCGATATTTTCCTTATCTCCCTCTGCCATCGCTTCCTTAAGCTCGTCAAGCTCCTCGTAGACCTTTGCCATTACCGACTCTGCATCGGGGAAATCAAAGCAACTTGCCTTCTTTCCGACCTTCTCTGCTCTCATAAGCGCGGGAAGCATAGGAGGAATGGCTCTGAGCTTGTCGGTGACCGTCTTTCTCTCCTTTTCCTCGCTCTTGATGATCTCCCAATTTGAAAGCACCTTTTCGGAGGTATCCGCCTTGACGTCGCCGAAAACGTGGGGGTGGCGGTGGATAAGCTTTACGCATATATCGTTAGCCACGTCGCCTATGTTGAAAACGCCCTTCTCGGTCTCTATCTGAGCGTGGAAGGTGACCTGCAGAAGCACGTCGCCAAGCTCCTCGCGAAGAAGCTTGGGGTCGTCGGTATCTATCGCCTCTATGACCTCGTAGGTCTCCTCAATAAAATCTCTTCTTATGCTCTTGTGATCCTGCTCCCTATCCCAAGGGCAGCCCTCCTCCGAGCGAAGCACCTCTACTACGGTGATCAGATCCTCAAATCCGTAGCCCTCCGCCGCCTTATCAAGCAGCATTTTCTTTTTTTGTGCAACCGTCATTTTTATTTCCTCCGTTTTGTTTTTGTCATTTCTTTTCTTTCCTCACGGCTATCCGAAGCGCGAGTTTTTCACAAAAGGGCAACAAGGAAAGATCCTTAGCCGTCACGCTTCCCGTCAGCAAAGAGAGCGTCAGATAAAGCAGAACCGCCGCAATCAGTGATATAGCAAACGGCAGCGAGCCACCGTTTATAATTTTACAAAGATACGCGTAAAGCGCAAACGCCCCTCCTACCGACAGCACCGATGCCATAAGCGGCTTAAAGAAGAGCCTCCACGAGTCAAGCCCCTCGCAAGAGAGTGCAAACACAAACGCGAGATTTATAACCGTTACGCAAAGATTGCAAAGCAGACTTCCGAGCGGCGCACCCATAACTCCGATACTCTCAACGCCCATAAGCGCGTAGGATGATATAAGCTTCACCGCCACGCCTGATGCCATTGAGATTATAGGCAGCCACGGGCGCTTGTAGGCTTGAAGTATCGCGTTGGTGGTGGTCATAAGGCAGGAGAAAAGCACCGAGCCACCAAGCACGGAAAGGAGCGGCGCCGACACGGCTATAGCCTCGCTCTGCCCCGAAAAAAGAAGTTCAAGTATCGGCTTTGAGAACACCGTAAGTCCGAGAGAAGCAGGTAGCGCTAAAATCACCGTAAGCCTTAGCGAGTTTTCCAAGACCGTGTTCTCTCCGCTCCTGTCTCTGCCCTGCACGAATGCGCTGAGCTGAGGCACGAGAGCTACCGATACGGGCGCTATCAGCGCAGGCATCAGACTGAATACGGGGAGCGCCAGCGTAGTGTACGCTCCGTAGATCTCGTTTCTCTGCGCGCTATCAATCCCGACGTCGCCGAGCCTGTGCATTATCAGCGTCATATCTATAATTCTCGTCAGCCCTATTACAGCCGAACCGAGCGTGATGGGAAGCGCTATCCGCAAAAGCTTTATCACCGTCTCGGCACTACTTATATTTCTCGCTTTTTTACAGATTTGATTGTCGCACAGCTCCCTGCTCTCAATGCGCTTCAACCTATTTACAAGCCAAAGATAGACAAGCGAGATGAAACTTCCGATGCTGATACCGAGCACCGCAAGGGCAGACACCGTGGGCAAGGGATAGCCTCGCTTTATCGCAAGGCTTGCCAAGAGAATGCCAAGCACGAGCTTTCCGAGCGCTTCGATAAGCTGAGACACCGCCGTTGGAGTCATATACTCAAAGCCCTGGCAGTAACCCCGTATCGCGCCCGACAGACAAACGAAAAGCAGAGTCGGCGCGATCGCTACGATGCACTCCTTAGCGGCAGGATTGCCGATGAGAGCTGCAAGCTCCTCTGCAAAGAATATCATAAGTGCCGACGCGGCAATGCCAAAGGTCAAGAATATGCGCGAGGCGCAGCGATATATCCGCTCTGCCGCGATAACGTCCCCGTCCGCCCTTGAGGACGCGACGAGTATTGAGAGAGCCACGGGCAGACCTGCGGTCGCCACCGTGCAAAGCAGGGCGTATATCTCGTAAGCTGAATTAAAATATCCCATTCCCTCAGCTCCGAGGAACGAAAGCATAGGTATCTTAAACCCAAGTCCGATCAGCTTTACGATGACGGTTGAAAGCGAGAGCAGAAGCACGCCCGAAAAAAATCTGCGTTCTCCGCCTCGCCCATCCTTTTTATTTATCAAATTCAAATCAAACACCCCCGACGAAGACAACTATATCCGTTTTATATAGTTTATTCCAAAGCGAATTTCTATATACTAAGGCATTCGTCGGAGGCGGCGTTTTATTTTATTTTTTATTCAATTTTATCGCATTTTATACGAATTCACGGTAGAGATAATGGGGCAATATCAGATCGCGCGAGATAGGCTCTACCTGCTCGATCAAGTTGAGTATCTCCTGCGCTCTCGGATAGTGTCTGCTGTCCTCGCCTATACTGCCGAGTATCTCGCAGAGATAGGGCTTGAGGACTCCGACCTCGTATTCCATCGTGGAGTCAACGAAGTAGTCGCTCTCGCTCGCGTAGGGGAATATATTTTTGTCCTCGTTGTCACGGACGCTTCTCCAAAGGTCAAGCGTAAACTCGGGATCGCTGCTTCTGAAGAGAAAATCTCTTACGAGTCGGCGCATCAGCCTGAGTCGCTGAGGCAAGAACTCCACTCCGCCTACTACCACGCGGCTTTCGGGAATGATAAATATACTTGCCGATCCGTGCTCGGAGAGTATCTCCTTGACGTTGGGGTAGTTTGCCTGAATTCCCTCAAAGATGAATATATCGTTTTCATCAATAGACAAGGTCTTGTATCCGTTTCTTCTGCCGAGAGAGAAATCGAATATCGGGCAATGCACCTCGTCTGAGTCGAATATCTCCTCGGCAAACAGATGCAGAGCAGCCGCGTCGATAGTATCGGGAGAATCGTAATCCACCACCTCAAGACCTTTGGCGCGAGACATCTCAAGCAAGATCTCTCTATCGTAATAAAAATCGTCTATTGAAACGATATGCGCCCTCTTGCCAAGGCTCTCAAAGACTGAGATCAGTATGTTAGCTGCCGTGGTCTTTCCCGAACAGGTAGGTCCAAACAGCCTTACTATTCTCAGCTCACGCTTCTTGCATATATCCTCGGCTATACGCCTGATGCTATCTGCAAAATTATCCTCGCAGCGCTTTATCCACTCTGCATTGCTTTCGTGTGTTATATTATTATTGTATGTCATAGTTCCTCCTTAAGAGGACCTCAGGACAAGGCGAAAAGGATCACAGCATTCCTCTTTCAGTATAGAAGCGGAGCGCCGCCTCTGCAAACGCCTCGTTTTTGTCCTCTTTCAAATATTCGTAGGGATATTTCTGGTGGAACATACGCTCTATCTCACGCTTGTTACAGCAATTACCCGTATTGTCAACGAGCTTGCCGACAGCGCCCGCGCCTGCGGCGAATATAGAGTGTATCTCCTCCATCATATAAATGTTGTAAAGTCCCTCGTAGGAGGGCTTTGAAAATCCTACGTTTTCATAGTTTCCTACGGTATTCTTCTGTCTGTACATATAGTACGGTATGTATCCCGCCTGCTCGGTCTTTATCTGCGAGTAATCCACGCATTTACCAACGTCGCCGCCTCTTGCGGAATAGATATGAGAGTTCTGACGGAGCACCTCTGCGGATTTCTTTACGCAGAAGGTATGCACCGTGATATTTTCGGGATCAAGTCGGATTATCTCGTCCATAGTCTTTGAGAACATACGGAAATTATCGCCGGGAAGTCCTGCGATAAGATCTACGTTTACCGTCCTTATTCCCGATCTCTTGGCTATATCGTAAGCGGTGTAAAATTCATCTACCGTGTGGCTTCTGCCAACTCCGCAAAGCACGTCGTCGCAGAGGCTCTGAGGATTTACGCTCACTCTCGTAACGCCGAGCTCACGCGCAATAGCAAACTTTTCGGCGTTGATGGTATCGGGGCGTCCTGCCTCAAGCGTGTACTCGTCAAGAGCGCTTACGTCGGTCTGAGTCGTGATAAATCCGAGAAGATCGCGAAGCTGTGCCTCGGTAAGTATCGTAGGCGTGCCGCCGCCTATATAAAGCGTGCGAACGCGAAGTCCGAGGCGGTTTATAATAGCGAAATTATCCGCAATATCTCTCTTGAGCTTCTCGAGATACTCGGGAATGAGCGAGAGAAGTCTCTTTGAAGTATACGAAACGAAGGAGCAATAGGTGCATCTCGTCGGGCAGAAGGGTATAGAAATATACACACTGCAGTCCTTAGGAGAGGGCTCTCCTACTATGCTCTTCTCGGTGAGGGCTATGTTAGTGGCAAGTGCCGCCTTCTTAGGAATTACGAGGTAGTCTGTGTTGAGTATCTTCTTTACCTTCGTCTTGCTGTTACCTGCGTCAAGAAGCTCGCTTGCGACCTTTGAGGGACGAACGCCTATCATCATTCCCCATGCAGGGCGATAACCGAGCAAAGCACTTGATGCGGCAAGAACCGCGCCGCCGATAGAGAGCTTGAGCGTGCGCTCGTGAGTTCTCTCAGCGGTAAACTCGGCGTAATATTCGGCGCTCTCGCTCTTTCCGTCAAGCTCTACCGTCGCGTAGGTCTTAACTCCACCCTCGTCCTCAACAGTCTTTACAGAAAGCACGGGCGCGTCGGGGCGTGTCTCCTCGCTCTCGCCGAAATGCTCTCCCGGGAAGAAGATCATTCCAAGCGTCTGCACGTAGTATTTATTTATCGGTGAATCAAGAATTATCTTCATCTTACGCTTTCTCCGTCTCGGTCTTTTTCTTCAAAAGTACGTTGCTGTCCATAACGATAGTCACAGGGCCGTCGCAGACTGTTTCTATCTGCATATCCGCTCCAAACACTCCTCTGCCCGTGTGCGATAGCTCGCGTTCTGCAAGCTCGCAGAAATATTCGTACAGGCAGTTGGCTTCATCGGGAGCGGCAGCCGCGAAATAGTCGGGGCGCTTTCCTTTTTTGTAGGACGCGAGAAGCGTGAAGTTAGACACGGTAAGCATCTCCCCATGGACATCGAGAAGCGAGAGGTTCATTTTTTCATTCTCGTCCTCAAAGATACGCAGATTTATAATTTTTTCAGCAAGAGCTCTCGCGTCCTCCTCACCGTCTCCCTTGGCAACTCCCAAGAGCACGAGAAGTCCTTTGCCGCAAGCCCCGACGACCTCGCCGTCAACGCTTACCGCCGCTCTTTTTACTCTTTGCAATACTGCGATCATTTTTCTCTCCGTCCTTTTCCTTATCGTTACTTGCTTACTGCGCGTATCCGCGCGTTATATCGTTGACCCCTTCGATCGATTTGAGCTTGGATACTATAGAATGATAGTGGTCAACGTTTTTACAGCTTATCTTGAGATTAACGATAGCACCCTCGCTACCGTACTTTGAGGTGTTTATCTGAAGGAGCTGTACCTTCATATCAGACAGCGCTACCGAAATATCGGCGATGATGCCCATACGGTCGAATACGTATATGCTTATCTGCGCCTCGTAAAGATCTACGGTGCCGCTCTTCTTCTCCTCCCAATAAGCCTCTACCCATCTATCCGCATTTTCGGGATTTTCCTTACCCAACCTTACGTTAGGGCAGTCGGATTTATGCACCGACACGCCGTGTCCGCGCGTGATAAAGCCGATAACGCTGTCTCCAGGAAGAGGATTACAGCATCTTGCGAATTTAACGAGACAGCCCTCGAGACCGTCGACGATAATTCCGCCGTTGGATTTGATATTCTTGGGCGCGACCGTCTTTACCTGCTCGACGGTAATATCTGCCGCCTGCTCTCCCTCGCCCTCAACCATTACGGTACGCTCAAACTCGTCCTTGAATTTGCCCGCTACCTTTGAGAGCGCGATACCGCCGTAGCCAAGCGTATTGTAGAGGTCATCGGCACTCATATAGCCTATTCTCTGTCCCACCGCCGCCACGACGTCGTTTCTCTGCGATTCTGTATATCCGTGCGACCAACGCTTGAATTCAGCGTCAACCATCGCTTTACCCGCGACGATATTCTCTGCTCTCTTCTCGCGCTTGAACCAGCTTCTTATCTTTGTTCGCGCTTCACTCGTCTTGACTATATTGAGCCAATCTCGGCTCGGTCCCTTTGAGGACGACGAGGTGAGTATCTCGACTATATCTCCCGTAACGGGCGCGCGCTCGATAGGAACTATCATTCCGTTGATCTTTGCGCCTATCATAGAGTTACCAACGCCCGAGTGGATCGCATAAGCGAAATCAATGACCGTAGATCCGAGAGGAAGCGCGATAACGTCTCCCTTGGGGGTAAAGACGAAGGTCTCGTCGTGGAATATATCGGTCTTGATCGCCTCGAGAAATTCGTCGGGGTCGGTGGTGTTTGACTCAGTCTCTATAAGCCTTGAGATCCACTCGAGCTTATTGTCTATATCCGCCTTGCTCTTCTCGCCGCTCTTGTATTTCCAGTGAGCGCAGATACCGTACTCGGCTATGTGGTGCATCTCCCAGGTCCTTATCTGTACCTCAAATGGTATTCCGTCTCTGCCGATAACGGTGGTGTGAAGCGAGCGGTACATATTGGGCTTAGGGGTGGAGATATAGTCCTTGAATCTTCCGGGGACAGATTTGAACATCTCGTGTATCAGACCGAGCGCGGTGTAGCACTCAAGCTCGGTATCCACGATTATTCTCATCGCGTAGAAGTCGTATATCTCGTCAAAGCTCTTGCCCTGATTGAACATCTTGCGGTAGATGCTGTAAACAGATTTTATTCTTCCCGCAAGCTCAAAGTGAATGTTGTTCTCGCGGAGCTTCTTGTCAACTATGCCTCTGACGTTCTCGATAAATCCGACGCTCTGACCGTATTTATCGTCGATATACTGCTTTATCTCAGCGTATCCGATAGGGTCGAGGTAAGAGATACAGAGATTTTCAAGCTCCTGCTTTATCTTCTGCATACCGAGGCGGTGCGCGAGAGGCGCGTAAACGTACATAGTCTCAAGCGCCGTCTTTCTTCTCTTGGGGTCAGCCTTGACCGCAAGAGTACGCATATTGTGAAGTCTGTCGCAGAGCTTGATGAAAATAACTCTGATATCCTTGGACATCGCGAGGAGCATCTTGCGGAGATTCTCGATATGAGCCTCCTCCTTGTCCTCGATATTGAGAGTTACCATCTTGGTAAGTCCGTCGACGAGCATCGCCGTTTCCGCTCCGAATTTAGACTCGATCTCCTTGAGGTCGGTCTTATCAGAGCAGTCCTCCACGGTATCGTGAAGGAGCGCGGCACAGATAGAGTTGGTATCAAGACCGAGGTCGGATACTATCTCTGCCACCGCTACGGGATGAGAGATATACGGCTCTCCGCTGACACGGAACTGTCCCTCGTGAAGAGACTTTGCGTATTCTCCCGCCATTTTTATTTTTTCCAGATCGTATTTTCTTCCCGAATTACTCAGCTTTTCCATAAGCTGCTCTACGGTAAAACAGGTATTCGCTGCCATTGGGTTCCTTTCTGCAAGCCTTCTTACTGCCAAGCGCGGTCAACGCACTGCGTCTTAAGGCGTCTGAGAATTGCGGATTTGTCGATGCTCGTTCTGTTGGCGCGGAATATCACCTCAAAGCGATAGATATCGTTGCCAAGCTCGGCTATATCGCATATCTGCAATTCGTTGAATATCTCGAATATGTATTTGAGCTTTACGTAATTTATTGAATTACCGCCCTGCTCGAGCGTCTTCTGCACACTTTTGAGGTCGGTAACGCTGTTTCCGTTTCTGTACTCTCTGCGAAGGAGAGTATAAACTCCCGCGCAATCCTCTCTCGTGGGGATAAAGTTCTCATCCGTGCGGAATTTGCCGCCCTCGCGAAGCTCGGAATAGCGCTTCTTTTCGTCAGTCGTTCTTTTAGTATATGACTCCGCGAGTCTCGCGTCGCGTACTATCATCTGTGCCGACTGCACGTTCTTGTAGTCGTTTATGTCGATATTGAAGAGCAGATCGATAAGATCGCCGTTCTCAAAGCCGAGCATTCCCTCGCCAACGCTGAAGTACATAGCGTTGACGGTCATACCGTTCTTCTCAAGGTAAAGTCTCGTATGCTCTCCACCCTTGGTGTAGGTTATCTTCCTTACCGTAACGTCTCTCATAACGAAGAGGGGCGTAGCGTTGCCCGTGCCGTAGGGCTCAAGATACTGAAGCTCCTTTGCAAATTTGAGGTTTACGTCAGGCATATCTATCTCGCAATCAACCTCAAGCTTTATCTTGAAGGCGTCATCGTCAAGATGCTCTCTTGCATAGGCGTTTATTCTCTCTCTGAACGCGTCAAGGTCGCCTCTCTTGACTGTAAGTCCCGCCGCAAGCTCGTGTCCGCCGTATTTTACGAGCAGATCCTCGCAAGCGCCGAGCGCCTCAACGAGATTGAGCCCCTTGATGCTTCGTCCCGAGCCCTTGCCGTCGTCGAGCGCAGACTCCTCGTCTCCCATAGATCCGTAGAAGGACACGAGAATAGACGGAAGTCCGTATCTCTCGGTTATCTTCGAGGACACTATTCCTATTATACCCTGCTGCCACTCGTTGCTGTCAAGCACGATGACGGGATTTTCGTCAAGATCGGGCAGATCGGCTATCATTTCGTAAGCCTTCTCTGCAATTCGGTTCTCTTCTATCTGTCTCTGACGGTTGATGGCGCAGAGCTCCTCGGCATATCCGTCAGCCTCCTCGCCTGCCGAGGCAAGCAGAGTTCTTACCGCTATAGCGGCGTCGGATATTCTTCCCGCCGCGTTTATTCTCGGGGCTATACCAAAGCCGATAAAGCCCGAGGTTATCTTTCTCTTCTTTGCGTGAGAATCCTCGCCCTTCTTAGCAGACGACGCCTCAATAAGCGCCGCAAGTCCCGGACGGGGAGCGTCCTCCATTATCTTGAGTCCCATGCTGACGATAAGCCTGTTCTCGTCAACGATAGGCATAACGTCGGCAATAGTGCCGAGTGAGGTCAGATCGGCGTACTTCGAGCAGACCTCTCTTATTCCCTCAACGACAGTCCTGCCGCTCTCGCGGCATCTTCTCATCTCACAAGCGCAGACGAGCTTAAATACAACTCCTACTCCTGCAAGCTCCTTAAAAGGATAGCTGCAGTCGGGACGGTGAGGATTTACCACCGCGCAAGCCTCGGGAAGCTCGCTTCTGCACTCGTGGTGGTCGGTCACCACAAAATCAACGCCAAGCGTTCTGCCATATTCGACCTCTGCCGCCGCGGTGATACCCGTATCTACCGTAATTATCAGGCTGATACCGTTCTCGCAAAGCGTGTTGACTGCCGCGCAGGAAACACCGTAGCCCTCGCCCTCTCGCTTGGGTATCTTGATGCTTACGTCAGCACCAAGCTCGCAAAGATACAGATACAGCATACTTACAGAGGTTACGCCGTCAACGTCGTAATCTCCGTAAATACAAATCTTTTCGTCATTCTCAATAGCCTTAAATACTCTCTCGACTGCCCTGTCCATATCCTTTAGCAGATACGGATCGTGGAAGTCGGCTTCCTCGAAGCGAAGGAAATGCTGAGCCGCCTCTGCGCTTCGGTACCCTCGGTTATAAAGCAACACCGAGAAGAGCTCACTTCTGCCGAGCTGCTTAGCCATATCGCTTATCACAGCATCGCGGTGAGCGTCCCCGAAGACGTAGCGCTCGCACCACACCTTCTCTCTCTTATTATTCTTCATAAAAACCCCAATCTATATAAACGCAAATTTAAAACAAAGCTATTGCCTTAATCGGCGGGAGCAAACTGCTCCATTATCTTCAGCGCGACTCTGATGCCGTCAATAGCGGCGCTGGTTATACCGCCCGCGTAGCCCGCGCCCTCTCCGCAAGGATATATCCTCTCCTTGCCAAGCGCGCACAGCTCCTCGGTGCGAAGTATTCTTACGGGCGCAGAGGTCCTTGTCTCTGCCGCCGTGAGTATGGCGTCGGGGTTAGAAAATCCCGACAGCTTGCGCTCAAACGAGACTATTCCGCGGCGAAGCTCGTCGCATACGAAGCTCGGAAGCACTCTGTCAACAGAAGCTTCCCTTACCTTGCCGTCTCTGTAAGTGGGAAGCACAGCGCCTATCGTATTTGCACCCGTGCCGAGAAAGCTACCCACCGTCTGTATCGGCGCGCAGTAGTCTCCACCGCCCTCTCTGAAGGCGGCTCTCTCTATATTTCTCTGAAATTCTATAGCGCCCATAGGCGTTCCGTCATAATCACTCGTAAAAACGCTGACGGCTACGGCTGAGTTTGAGTTTCTGCCGTTACGCGCGTTGCGACTCATGCCGTTGACCACCACGCCGCCCTCCTCGGACGCCGCCGCGACGACCTCGCCGCCCGGACACATACAAAAGGTGTACACACCTCTGCCCGAGGTAGTATCCGAAAGATGATACTCTCCCTTGCCGAGCTTCTCGTGTCCTGCCATATCGCCGTAAAGTGCCTCGTCAATGCGAGAGCGCAGATGCTCTATTCGCACTCCAACCGAGAAGGGCTTTGCCTGTATGGCGTATCCGTTCTCAAGCAGCATTTTGTAGGTATCTCTCGAGCTGTGTCCTATTGCGAGAAGCACCGACGAGCATACTATCTCGCCCCTCGTCGTGCTTACCGAGATATTGCCGTCGGGAAGATGGCGTATGCCGTCAAGCCGCGTGCGGTAAAGCACTCTGCCGCCAAGCTCCTCTATCCTCTTAAGAATTCCGTCAACTATACCGAGCAAAAGATCGGTACCGACGTGCGGCTTTGCGGCGGTGAGTATCTCCTCAGGAGCGCCGAAATCGCAAAGTCTGCGAAGCACGTAGCCTATCTTTGCGTCGTTTATTCTCGTCAGGAGCTTTCCGTCAGAAAAGGTTCCCGCACCTCCCGCGCCAAACTGTATGTTTGACTCGGTGTCAAGTATGCCAAGCTTACAAAATGTCTCGTATTTTTTACTTCTCTCCGCGACGCAATCGCCGCGGTCTATGATTATCGGCGCATAGCCGTTCTCAGCGAGCAAAAGCGCGCCGAAAAGTCCCGCAGGTCCCATTCCGACGACCAGCGGCGGTGCGCTCATAGGGGCGCTTCCGTAAACTATTTCAAGCTCTCCGTCCTCAAGCGCGGAGATGCGGTATTTACCGTTGCTTTTCGGCAAAAAAGCCGAGCGCGGCGAATCGAACTTCGCCGCTACCGAATATACAAGCCTGATGTCGCTCTTTTTTCTTGCGTCAACAGACCTTTTATACACGCCAAAATGAAGTCGTGCAGGGTCTATCCCTGCACGCTTCAGCTCGCTTGCCGCTATTGAGCAAGCCTCGTTCTCGTTGGCGTCGGGCGGCAGACTGATACCGCTTACAAGAAATCCGATATATCTTTCCTTAGCCATATCCGTCGCTCCCTTCAAAAATTCAAGCTCTTATTTGCTCTCTGCCTCGATCTGTGATTCAGCAGGCGGCAGTGGCGGCTCGTTCTTGTTCTGCTCCTCGTTGTATCTTACGTTAGTCGCGTGCATCCATATTACGATAGCCGCGAGCAAGCATACGCCAAAGGCGATAAGATCGGTCTTATTATATTTTTTGTTTTTTACCACGAGCCCACGCTCGTTTGCGGTGGCGCGGTTGGTTTCTTTATCTGACATATCTGACCTCCCTATAAGCTATCAGGGTTGATCCTGAGTGCTTCCGTCTGCGCTCTCAGGCTTCTTTTTATCAGCAGGCTTTGCGCTCTTCGTGCTCTTAGCGTTCTTAGCCGATTTGCCTCTTGCCTTTTTAGGCTTATTTTCAACGGGAATAAGTATATCCTTAAGCGCCGCTCTGAGCGAGCTGTATGTAAATCCACGCTGAAGCTCTCCGTCTTTTGAAAGCGAGATGTTACCCGTCTCCTCGGAGACCACTACGACTATCGCGTCGGTAAGCTCGGTCGTGCCTATCGCCGCTCTGTGTCTCGTTCCGAGCTCGCTGTCTATATCAACTCTCGAGGTCATAGGCAGAACGCAAGCCGCGCTGTCTATCCTTCCGTCGCGTATAATTACCGCGCCGTCGTGAAGCGCCGTACCCTTGTAGAATATCGAGCAGAGCATATCGGGCGAGATGACCGCGTCGATAACACTTCCCGTATGCTTATAATCGTCAAGAGAATTCTTGCGCTCTATAACTATAAGCGCGCCGTGTCCCGCAAGTGAGAGCTTTTGAGCCGCACGGGATACCGACTCAACCACGTAGTGAGCGCTGATGTTAGTCTTATCCGTATGATTGTGCTGGAAATTGAATACCTTTACACCGCCTATCTTCTCAAGCGCCGCGCGAAGCTCGGGCTGGAATATTATAAGCAGCGCGATAACTCCGAGCTGTCTGAGATCTCCAACCACGAAGTCAAGAGCTACCATCTCCATAGTACCGACAAGGTACATTATCAGGAAGAAAAGCACCACTCCTATGATAAGCTTAGTCGATCTGCGCTTCTGTGCGAAGCGATAGAGGAAGAAAAACATTCCCGCGAGTAACAATATATCTATCACGTCCAAAAAGCCAAAGGTGCTAAACGGTCTTATCACGTTATTCGCGACAAACGCCGAAAGGCCCTCCCAGACCTTAGCAAAAAATTCCATATTCCTGCTTACCTCCACTATAAACATACTGCAATTCGCTCATTTTCCGACAAATTGCGACACCAATCCATAATAACATTAATATTATACCATATATATTAAATAATTTCAAGAGAATTGACGAAATTTTATACTTAAATTGAAGCTTTTTTAGTGTGTTTTTTACCCTTTTGCCAAAGAGAGCAAAAAGCATCTGCGGCGATATTGCCGCAGATGCTTTTTGAATTAAGTTATGTAAAAGTTTATCAGGTACCTGCCTTACAAGCACCGCACTTCTCGTATCCCTGAGCGAGTATATCCTCGAGGCTACCGTTGTATTCCTGCTTGTTCTTGTCAGACATGGTGGATACGCTTCCGCAGGTGGGGATATGCACCTTCTTGGAGCTTGTATTGAGAATGTACTTTACCTCCGTGCTATCGTCGGGAGCGTCGGTCGCGTCGTTTCCGCCGTTATTTCCCGCATCCTCTGCGAGCCAGTTGTTACCCGTAGCGTAGTCGATAACGATACCGGGCTGAATGTTGTAAGCGTAAACGTTGAAGCTTACGCCCTCGCCGTTATCCTCTACCGAGTAAGCCTCCATGTGAACTCCGCGAGCGACCAGCTCGTTCTCGTAGAACATAGGAGTTACGCGGTACATAACGTGATTTCCCGTTTCCTTTACGTAGTCGGCTATCATATTCTCGAACTCGACCATTCCGTCCCAGTTCATATATCTCGTGCCTGTGATGAGGTTCTTCTTGTTATCGTTCTCGCCTGTAAGCTGGAAGCCGATGAGATGGCAACGGTTGTAAAGGCTGCCGCCGCTTACGAGATTGCCGTCGTACTGCTTTTGAACCCAACCCGTAGGCTTGATGTGTCCTATATCTCCTCTCGATTCTGTGGGCATCATCTCTCTGCCGACACACGCCATAACGTAGCCGCATCTGCCAAGTCCGTCAAGCTCGCTGAAGAACTCGTAGCCAACAGTGGTGATCTCGTCAGCGGTAAAGGAGGGCTCGTTGTTATTTACCGCTACCCAAGGGTTACCCGAATAGTAGGGCAGACCGAGCAGGTCGCATATCGGATCCTCATAAGGAGAGACGTCGCCGTTGTTGCCGTTGTCGCCGTTATTGCCGCTATCGTCAACGTTACCGTTATCATCGGTATTTTCGTTGCGATCCTCAGTCAGATCCTCGGTATTTTGCGTAGAGTCGCCCTTATTCGCAGGATCCTTGCAGTCGTCGTCCTGTCCCGGCGCGTCGGGATCAAACGCATCCGGAGAGACGGAAATCTGATCATTATACGAGGACTCGTAAAAATCGCATCCCGTAAAGGTCAGGCAAAGCGCCATAAGAAGCGCTAAGATCGCTGTAATACTCTTAGTAAATTTCATCTTCTGTAGATCTCCTTCGTAATTTTTTCGTGGGAGTAGCCTTCAAACTCCTCGACCGACGCACATTCAAAGCCTAGCGCGCTAAGATCGAGGTCAAAGTAGGTGTCCGTCGGATATTTTCTGTTCCACTTGTAGACCGTTATCTCTTTGATACGGTCGGCGTAAGGCGCGAGCGCGCGATCCTCAACGAAGCAGTATCCGTTGCTGTCGGCAAGGTCAAGGAAGCGATCGTCGCACACGAGAGAAGCGCCGCTTTCCTCAAAGAGCATTGCGGAATACGGAGAAATGAATATCTTACTGCCGTCAGCCATTTTCACGACGTCGGCTATCAGCACTCTGTCGCGGCTCTGACGGCGGTTGTTGAAGGTCATTCCCCCCTTTTCGTCAAGACAAACTATAACTCTCATGCCTTTTTGCTCTTCTCGTGTCTGTGTCTGTCAAGCATCTCCTGCTTGAGCTTCCAGAGCTTCTCGGAAAGGTCAACGTAGTAGTTGTGGGGATTGCTGAAGCGGCGAACCTCGTCCCACATTCCGTCTATCTCCTTAGCGCAATGCTCTCTGATCTCCTTGAGGTTGGGAAGCTCGTACACGAGCTCACCCGAGCGAAATATCGGCACGAGCAGCTCGGTTGCGGTAAAGTCGGTAAGAGTCTTTCTCTTCCAGGTAGCAACGGGATCGAAGATCTCAAGCGGCTTACTGTCGTCGATAGTCTCGTCATAAACGCAGATAAGATCTGCCTCCGCCTTGCCCGTCTCGCGTCCGCGAAGTCTGTATACCTTCTTGAAGTGAGGCGTGGTTATCTTGCCGACGTTCTCGCTTATCTTTATCTTCGGAATTACGTTTCCGTTCTCGTCTTCAAGAGCGCAAACCTTGTAAACTCCGCCGAAAACGGGGTCGCTCTTAGCGGTGATAAGGCGCTCGCCGACACCGAAGGAATCTATCTCCGCGCCCTGTCTGATAAGCTCGCGGATGATATACTCGTCCATAGAGTTGGAGACTACGATCCTACACTCGGGAAGTCCCGCATCGTCAAGCATCTTGCGGACCTTCTTGGTAAGATAGGTAACGTCGCCCGAGTCTATTCTTACGGCGCAGTTGCGGATACCGAGAGGGTGGAGCACCGTCTTGAATGCGCGGATAGCGTTGGGCACGCCGCTCTCAAGAACGTTGTAGGTATCAACGAGCAGAGTCGCGTTGTTAGGATAGGTCTTGCAGTAGGTCTCAAACGCCTCGTACTCGGTGTCAAAAAGCTGTACCCACGAGTGCGCCATAGTGCCTACGGCAGGAACGCCGTACGCCTCGTCTGCTATCGTGCAGGCGGTAGATCCGCAGCCGCCGATATACGCCGCTCTCGCGCCGAGCATAGCTGCGTCGGCCCCTTGGGCACGACGCGAGCCGAACTCGCTTACTGCTCTTCCCTTTGCCGCTCTCGTGATTCTCGACGCCTTGGTGGCGATGAGCGACTGATGGTTTATCATCATAAGAACGTAGGTCTCGATGAACTGTGCCTCAACGATAGGCGCTCTGACTATCATAAGCGGCTCGCCGGGAAAAACTACCGTTCCCTCGGGGATAGCCCAGATGTCTCCGCTGAACTTAAAGGTGCGCAGATATTCAAGGAACTCCTCAGAGAAGCATCCTCTGCCGCGAAGATACTCTATATCGCCCTCGTCAAAGTGCAGATCCTTGATGTACTCGACTACCTGCTCAAGTCCCGCAACTATCGCGTAGCCGCCGTTGTCGGGATTGTCGCGATAGAAAACGTCAAAGTAAACTATCTTGTCCTTCATTCCGTTTGCGAAATATCCGTTGCCCATAGTAAGCTCGTAATAATCGCAAAGCATCGTAAGATTTCTCTTAATGTCCTTCATTTTTCTCCTTCTTTCGTACTTGTGGGCGCGCAGGAAACGCCACCCATTTTGATGAGTAATATTATTAACTATAGTATAACTCTTTTTACCGCTTTTGTCAATGACCGAAGCAGATTTTTTGCCGCTTTATACCGAAGAATAATAAAATATTTCGTCACATTCCACAAGTATTTACGCGCGAGTATGTGCATGATTCCAAAATTTACCCCTCGTTGACAACACACGCCAGATGTGGTATAATGGACTTGGAAAAATAAAACATCTCACGCTTATTTAAGGAGGATACTATGAAAAAATTTTTAACGCTTGTGCTCGTGCTGTGCATTTGCGCTGCTTCGCTTATGATTTTCTCCTCCTGTGAGGATAAAGGCAAGATCAATGGATATGAAACCGAGAAAGCCGAGCAAAAGGAATTTGCCGATGCAAAGCTTGCAAACAAGATCAAAGGTGGCATGACTCGCGAAAATGTACGGACTCTGATGGAGGTAGCTCCGATAAAACACGAGAATGCAGACCTTTACAGATTGAGCAACGGCAACGCGGCTTACGTCGGCTACAGCAAGGGTGGCGAGGTAAACGACGTCAGCATTGAAAAAATGTTAGACTCAACACTTGTCGGAAAGATCAAGGAGGGTTATTCATACGAGAAGATAACAGAAATATTCGGCGGAAACAAGGGCAGAATGATAACCTCGGGATATTGGGGCGTTTATCGCTACGTTCTGAACGACGGAAGGCTTTTGTATATCGGATATGACGGAGATCCCTTCTCAACTTCTATTCACATAGAAGCGGAAGGCGGAAAGGTAACATATCCGTGTCAGCCGCCGCAGGATACCTTCTCCTTCGAGAGTCTTGACGAATTCAAGCAGCATCTTTCCACGACCTATGCAAGTAAAGAGGCAAAGATAGCTGTGCCAAAGCTCATTTCAGACGAATACAAGCTTGGTAAAGCCGTCGATTCAAAAGCCTGCTTCGGTTACTCTTACGTTCTTTCCGATCACGACCAAGATGACGCGTTATTATACACGTTTTTCGTCAAGGTATATAAAAACGAAACTACCTATACGGATATGGTAGATTTCTACAGAACGGCTGAAAAGAAAGAAGTTATCGAATTTAAAGACGGAGTTGCTTTTGTAAAAAATTACGGAATGTTTATATTCGACAACAACGGCAAGGCAATTGTTATCGATATTCCCGCTTTTTTAAGAGAAGATAACGGATATCTAAGAGACGAAAACAGTCCGTCTCCTATTACCGATCTTGAAGAACTCAACAAATACCTGACTTTTGAGCAGTTAGATCTTTCAAAATAACCGAATAAAAGTAAAGGCACGGGCACCGTGATATATATGCTGCTCGTTCAGCTCGTTTTCTGATATTTCGGCGCAAAAATGACCTTATTTTTCCATACATATAAAAATTTCTGTGAAGCACAATAATAGCAGAGCAGCGAAGACGGCGATGAGCAGACGTCGCACCGCCCGCAAGAGCTACTCACACAAGAAAGAATTTTTCGAAATATTCTGCAGAATATGCAAAAATAAGGAGAAATTATCATGGCAAACAAGCAGGCAAAGCAGGCTCTTGAGCAGATCAAGATGCAGGCTGCAAACGAAGTTGGTGTAAACCTTAACAACGGTTACAACGGTGATCTCACATCTCGTCAGGCCGGTTCTATAGGCGGTCAGATGGTTAAGAAGATGGTTGAGAGCTACGAGAATCAGGCAAAGGGCAACTCCGCAAAGTAAGCGTATGGACTTTACGGCGCTCCACCTGAGCAAACAATCGTAAAACAAGGGCGGTCGCACACGCGACCGCCTTTAATTTTTTTAATAAATCTTGACAAGGAATGCTAAATAATTTATAATAAAACTGTAATATTAA
>JAFVRA010000078.1 GCA_017504545.1 Clostridia bacterium
CGGTTGCAACGGGGCCTCTGCCCTTATCGAGCGTCGCCTCGATGACGATACCCTTAGCTCTGCGGTTGGGGTTAGCCTTGAGCTCCTTGACCTCTGCAACGAGCAGAACGCTCTCGAGAAGATCGTCGATACCCTGACCTGTAAGAGCAGATACGGGGACGCAGATAACGTCGCCGCCCCATTCCTCAGGAACGAGCTCGTACTTGGTGAGCTCCTGCTTTACTGCATCGGGGTTAGCCGTGGGCTTATCCATCTTGTTTATTGCAACGATTATATCAACTCCCGCAGCCTTTGCGTGATTGATAGCTTCTACAGTCTGAGGCATGATACCGTCGTCAGCCGCAACTACGAGGATAGCGATGTCGGTCGCCTGCGCGCCTCTTGCACGCATAGCCGTGAACGCCTCGTGTCCGGGGGTGTCGAGGAAGGTGATGTCCTCACCTTTTGCCTTAACTCTGTAAGCACCGATGTGCTGAGTGATACCGCCTGCCTCTCCGCGAGTTACGCTGGTGTGGCGGATAGCGTCGAGAATAGAGGTCTTACCGTGGTCAACGTGTCCCATAACGCAAACGACGGGCGCACGGGGCGAGAGTGCCTCCTCGCTGTCCTCGGTCTCATCAAACAGACGCTCCTCGATAGTAACGACAACTTCCTTAGTAGCGGCAATACCCATCTCGTCGGCAACGATAGCGGCGGTATCGAAATCTACCGTCTGGTTTACCGTAGCCATTACACCGAGCATCATAAGGCGCTTTACTACCTCGCCCGAGGTTACCTTAAGGCGAGAAGCGAGATCGCTTACGATGATCTCGTCGGGAAGAGTTACACTCGTGGGTGCCTTGGTTACGGGCTGAGTGCTCTTCTTACCCTTCATCTTGTTATTCTTCTGTGCAAAAGCGTCTCTGTTGTTCTGCTTCTTGACGCGCTGCATACCGCCGCGCATATCCGAAACGGAATCAGGAACGAAATTGTCGAGCTTTTCATCATACTTGGAAAGGTCAACCGAGCCGCCTCTCATATCAACGACTCTCGTAGCACCTCTCTGCTTGGGTGCTTCGTCGCCCTTCATAGTCTGCGAGCGGACGATAGGCTGAGGCTTGAACTTCTCTCTCGGAGCGTTCTGCTGTCTGTCTTCCTTATCAAAGCCACCCTGAGTGCCTCTCTGCTGGAATCCACCCTGATTTGCAGGTCTCTGCTGGAAGCCGCCCTGACGCTGCTGAGCGCCCTGAGGACCTCTCTGCTGGAATCCTCCCTGCTGAGCGCCCTGACGGTCACCTCTCTGCTGCTGTCCCTGAGGAGCAAAGCGATCGTTTCTCTGTCCCTGAGGTCTGTCGCCTCTCTGCTGGAAGCCTCCCTGTCCTGTGGGAGCTGCGGGACGGTTCTGATTCTGTCCGTAGCCACCCTGTGCTGCAGGTCTCTGCGCGGGCGCGGGTCTCTGCGGTGCGGGAGCTGCCTGCTTTACGGGCTCTGCCTTGGGTGTCTCCTGCTTAGGTGCGGGAGCTGCCTGCTTAGCGGGCTCTGCCTTGGGTGCCTCCTGCTTAGGTGCCTTTTCTACGGGCTTAGTCTCTACAGCACTCGAGCTGACACTCTCGGCGCTTGCAGCAGCCTTAGCCTCGGTCTCCTTCGGCTCGGGCTTTGTTTCGGCAACAGTATTCTTCTTTTCTGCAGATTCCTCTGCCTTTGCGGCAGACTTCTGGCTTTCTGCCTTCTTTGAGGGAATATAAGTAATTCCGTCAAGATAATCCTCTATTCCGTTGATCTGATTATCTCTGGTCAGCTTGTCGAAAAGTATCGCAAACTCGTTGGAGTCGAGCGCTCTCTGAGTCTTATACTCGATGCCCTCGCTCGCAAGAAGCTCAGCGATATCCTTGCTCTTCATAGCAAGGTCCTTTGAAAACTGATTTACCTTCAATAAATTGGATGTCTGATTTGCTGCTGCCATATTTTTTACCCTCGTCCCCTGCTTGCAGAGGACTCCTTTCGGTTGGATTGATTGTGTGTCAGATGTATTGCTCTATCATTCGGCACATTTGCGTGTCGGTGATCGCTACTGCTCCAAGAGAGGAGGTCTTTCCCAGAGCCGACGCCAATGTAGCTCCGTCGCAATTCAAGCGAACCGTCCTCACTTTATAAAATGCAGCCTTATCCGCGATCTTTTTGTGGGTGTTATCCGAGGTATCCGCCGCCTCGAGAATTATCAGCGGATAATTTTTTCCGCCGCCTCGCATAGCCTCGCATATCATCGGAACACCGAAGATAAGCTTTCTCGCTCTGGCGCAAAGTCCGAGAGCGCCGAGAAGCTTTTTTTCGTTTATCTCTTTTCCGTTAAGCTCGCTCATAATCAATAAGCTCGCTTTCCATTTTGTCGTATATCTCCTCGGGAATATCGACGCCGAGGCTTCTGTCTATACGCTTTGACTTTCTCGCCTGCTTCAAGCATTTGGAGTCATAGCATATATACGCGCCTCGTCCCGATCTCTTTCCCGTGAAATCAAGAAGAATTTCTCCCTCGGGGGTTCTCAGAACTCTGAGAAGCTCCTTCTTCGGCTTGTGCTGGTTGCATCCGAGGCACTGCCTCTCGGGGATCTTCTTCTGTCTTACGTTCTGTTCCTTCTGTCCCATATATTACTCGGATTTGATGTCTATCTTCATACCGGTAAGTCTTGCGGCAAGACGTGCGTTCTGTCCTTCCTTACCGATAGCGAGCGAGAGCTGATCTGCGTCAACCACAGCCTTGCATACTCTCTCGTCATAGAACTCTACGTATCTTACGTCAGCAGGAGAAAGAGCCGCCGCAACGTACTCCTCGGGAACCTCGCTGTACTTGATTATGTCTATCTTCTCGCCGCGAAGCTCTCTTACGATCTCCTGAATTCTCATACCGTGGTTACCGATACAAGCGCCTACTGCATCAACGTCCTCGTCGCGAGACCATACCGAGATCTTGGTTCTCGAGCCTGCCTCACGGGAAACTCCCTTGACCATAACGATGCCGTCCTGAATTTCGGGTATCTCAAGCTCGAACATTCTGCGAACGAGACCGGGATGAACTCTCGAGAGAGTTACGAGCGGACCCTTTGCCTCTTTGTTTACTTCGGTTACGAATACCTTTATCTTATCTCCAACGACGAATGTCTCGCCGGGGATCTGCTCGGACTTAAGAAGAGTTGCGTGTCCGTTACCCGTGTCAAGCAGAACGTTGCCGTTATCGGTAAATACCTTGCTTACCGTAGCGGTGATTATCTCCTCACGCTTGCTCTCGTAAGCATCCTGCATAGCCTTACGCTCACCCTCGCGGATACCCTGAATGATAACAGACTTTGCAGCGCCTGCGCTGAGTCTGCGGACGTTCTTTGTCTTTACCTCGGTCTCTACGAGCTTGCCGAGAGTGTTTCTGCGGCTGAGAGCCTTTGCCTCCTCAAGAGAGATCTCACACTGAGGATTGGTTACCTCCTCAACGACCTCCTTCTGAATGAAAACTCTTACGTCCTCTTTAACGGGGTCGATAGCTACTCGAACGAGAGTGCTGTTTCCGTATTCCTTTCTGCAAGCAGAAACGAGAGCCGCCTCGATCTTCTCAAGCATATACTCCTTGGGTATTCCCTTTTCCTTTTCCAGAAGATCAAGTGCAACAAAAAATTCCTTGTTCATTTTTCTTTCCATCCTTAAAGTAAGTTTTTTTGATACTGATGAGTGTTTGTCTTAAAATTCAAATACCGTGTTTATCTTTGCCACGTCCGATCGTACGAACTCAAGGATCTTCCCCTTGTCGTCTATACGTACCTCGCCGTTTTCTCCCGAGGGAAGCAGCACGCCGCGGAACACCTTAGCGCCGTCAACAGGAGCGTAGAGCTTAACCTCAACGTCCCAACCCTCGCAGGCGTCTATGTGTATCTGCGTACGAAGCTCACGCTCGACACCGGGAGAGCACACCTCAAGGTAATAAGCCTCCTCGATAGGATCTGCCTCGTCGAGAAGAGGATCTATAGCTCTGTGGAGCTTTTCGCATACGTTGATGTCGATACCTTCCTCTGAGTCGATAGTGATACGGAGTATCTTTCTCGCGCCCTCTTTAACGTATTCAACGTCCCATACCCAACAGCCAAGCTCGTCGGCAAGAGGCTCAGCGAGCGCTCTGACGGTCTCGGATATGCTTTTTGCGTTCTTTGCCATACACCCTCCAAAACACTTTTTAAAAAAGGTCAAATTAACAATTAAGAGTGGGCTCTCTCAAGCCCACTCCGTAACTGCAAGTATTATACCACACTATTTACTATTTTGCAATAGTTTTTTGATATTTTTTTAAAAATATTTTATTATTGATAATTTTATCAAAATAACTGTTTACAAAACGGGGATAGTATGATATAATATTATAATAGGATATTTATATCTTTAGATACGAAATTTTCCTTCGCAACGCGAAAATACATACGCAACTATTATGGAAAGGACAGGACTCTTGACCATGCAAAACAAAAAATTTGATTGGCTGACACGCCTTGAGGAGATACCCTCGCGAATATACGTCATTATGGCTATAATCGCACTCGCTCTCGACACGGTGCTTTGCGTATTCACCGATGTCAATCCCGCAATATGCGGCGCTATCTCAATTCTTGCATACGCGGCGGCTTCTCTGATAGTTTACTTCATAGTAAGACGCCGACTCAATCTATACAGAATTGAATCGGATGCCTCAGAGGCGCAGAACAAGAGCGTAATATATACCTTTAAAAATCAGATCAAGATTCCCTACGCGGTCATCAATGAGGACGGCCGCCTCATCACCTCCAACGCAGCATTCTCAAACGCCGTAGGTGCCAAGGGCACTCTCTTCAACGCCGACATCCAGCAGATCTGCACCATAAATCTTGAGAAGATAACCGAGGACGCTTCTCCCGAGGAGCTTCTCCCCGACAGCGAATCGGCGTTTGCAAGCGTTCCTCTGCGTGACGTAAAGGAATCAGAGATAGCTACACTTGGATCTTGTAAATACAAGGTCGATTGCTACACTCTTCCCTCCAAGGGTAAGAACTACTATATGCTCGTGTTCGTCGACATAACCGAGCTCAGCGAGATCAATCTGCGCTACCGCAACCACTACACCGCGGTAGGATACATCGTTATAGACAACATTGAGGAGATAGCTCAGTATGTAAAGGCTAACTATCAGGACGAGACGAGAGAGGTCGGCAGACTTCTTGACGATTGGGCTTCCTCTATGGGCGGTATCATCCGCGAATACGAGAACAACAAATTCCTGCTGATATTCACTCACGAGATGCTCTCGGAGTGCATCAAGAACAAGTTCAGCGTGCTCAGCAACATCCACCGCATCGAGATAGGCGACGCGCACATTCCGCTCACGGTATCTATGGGTATCGCCACCGTCGGTGAGACGCTTGAGGAGCGAGAGCACAACGCTATGGTCTCCTTGGATATGGCGCTTCAGCGCGGCGGTGACCAGGTAGTGCTCAAGACCCCCACGGGACTCTTCTACTTCGGCGCTAAGACCAAGACTCTCCAGAAGCGTACCAAGGGACACGCGAAGATCATATTCGGCAAGCTCGCCGCTCTCGTGGAGGGATCGTCAAATATTCTCGTAATGGGACACAGCAACCCCGACTTCGACTCTATCGGCGCTTGTATCGGCATGACTACTCTGCTTCGCAATATGTTCAGCGGTATCGACGTCAAGATAGTTGCAGACGTAAACTCCGAAAACTTCAAGGCTTGCACCTCGAGGCTTATGCTGCTTGCAGACTACAAGGACACCTTTATAGACCGCGTAAGCGCGCTTGAATACAACAACACCGAGACTCTGCTTATAATAGTTGATGCCAACAATATGGCTATTCTCGAGTCTCCAGAGCTTGCAAAGAATTCCTTCAAGAAGGTCATCATCGACCACCATATCAAGAAGGAGGAATTTGAGGACGAACCTGAATTCGCGTATATAGATCCCTCCGCATCCTCTACCTGCGAGCTTATCGCAGAGATGCTCGAGGAGGTGCTCCCTCCCGAGATAAGCTTCAAGGAGGAGGCAAACATAATGATGTCTGGTATTATGCTCGACACCAAGAACTTCACGAGAACTGTAGGTATGCGTACCTTCGCGGCAGCCCTCTATCTTAAAAACTCGGGCGCTGACACCGAATACGCGCGCACCTTCTTTGAGGAAGCGTTTGAGGATTACCTCTCCGAATCTCAGTTTGGAAGCGCGGCAAGAATATATCGTGAAAAAATAGCTATCACATCTACGACGGGCACGGGAACTCCGAGCGACCGAATACTTGCGGCAAAGGCGGCAGATAAGCTTCTCTCGGTACGCGACGTAAGCGCCGCATTCGCGCTTATTCTCATTGGTGACACCGTTCACGTGTCCGCACGCTCGGACGGAAGCATAAACGTTCAGCTCATCACCGAGCGCATCGGCGGCGGCGGTCACTTTGACTCAGCCGGCGCGGCATTTGCCGAGACTACGCTTGAAGAAGCCGAGGAGCTTCTCAAAAAAGCCGTTGACGACTACTTTGAAAGTCTCGCGGAAGAAGAAAATTAAGAAAAAAGATCAAAAAAGGAGATATATTATGAGAGTTATTTTATGTGCAGACGTAAAGGGACAGGGCAAGAAGGATCAGATAGTTGAGGTATCCGACGGATACGCGAGAAACTTCCTCTTCCCCAAGAAGCTTGCTATCCCCGCTGACTCCAAGGCTATCAACGACGTAAAGAACAAGGAAGCCGCAAAGCAGCATAAGGTCGACGTTGAGATCCAGCAGGCGAAGGACCTCGCAAAGAAGCTTGAGAGCATCGTGGTAGTATTCGAGTACGCCGCAGGCCCCGACAAGAAGCTTTACGGCTCGGTCACCGCCAAGGACATTTCCGAGGAGCTCAAGAAGAAACACGGCATCGACATCGACAAGAGAAAGATAACGCTTGCAGAGCCCATCAAATCCTTCGGTGAGTTCAAGGCGGACGTCAAGCTCTACACCGAGATCTCGGGCAAGATCAACGTATTCGTAACCTCTAAGAAGCAGTAAACACCACAATACTTTGAAAGGCAGTAAAAACAATGGATGATTTCCAGAGAAAGCTTCCCTTTTCATTGATCGCCGAGCAATCTCTTCTCGGCTCGATACTCGTTGACCCCGAGGCGCTCAACGATGTTGCGGAGATAGTTACCGCAAATGATTTCTACCTCACCGAGCATTCTCAGATATATACCGCGATGCACGAGCTCTTCCTTATAAACAAGGAGATAGATATCGTCACGCTTATAGATATGCTGGTTTCCAAGGGCATCTACAGTAAGTCGGGCGGCGAGGATTATATCCGCTCGCTTTATCAGGCTGTCCCCAACGCGCTCAACGTAAAGGACTATGCCACCATCGTCAAGCAGAAGAGCCTGCTCAGAAGCCTTATTGGCGTTTGCTCGGACATTTCCGAAAAAGCATACTCCGAGGAAGGCAGTGCCGACGAGCTCGTGGAATACGCCGAGGCTAAGGTGTTCGATATTGCAAGCGGCAAGGACACCAAGGGCTTTAAGCACATCAGAGACGTTATCGGAAACGTATACCAGAACCTCCATATTCTCGCAACCGAGGGCGAGGGCTCTCAGGGAACCAAGACCGGATTTTCGGGCATCGATAACGTGCTTGCGGGTATGGGTAACTCCGACCTCGTGCTCATAGGCGCGCGTCCCGGTATGGGAAAGACCTCGTTTGCGCTGAATATCGCAACCAACGTCGCTCAGATGAGCGGCAAAAACGTGTGCATCTTCTCTCTTGAGATGTCTGCCGAGCAGCTCGTAACGAGAATAATCTCAAGTGAAGCAATGATAGACAGCTACGCGCTCCGTACGGGTAAACTTGATAACAAGAATTGGCAGGACATCGCCGCTACCACCACGAAGCTTGCAGGCTGTAATATACTTATCGACGATACCGCGGGCATCACGGTCACGGGTATGAAGGCAAAGCTCCGCCGAGTTCAAAATCTCGGTCTTGTAGTAGTCGACTACCTGCAGTTGATGCAGAGCGACAGGCGCACCGACAACAGAGTTCAGGAGGTCGGTGATATATCCAGAGGACTCAAGCTTATGGCTAAGGAGCTCAACGTTCCCGTGATCTGCTGTGCTCAGCTCTCCCGTGGACCTGAGTCGCGTACCGATAAGCGTCCTATGCTTTCCGACCTTCGTGATTCGGGAGCTATCGAGCAGGACGCAGATACCGTAATCTTTCTCTACAGAGACGAATACTATGATAACAAGGCAGCCAAGGATGAGGTCGGTCGCGCAGAGGTCATCGTCGCTAAGAACCGTCACGGATCTCTTGGCAACATTCAGGTCGGTTGGATAGGTCAGTACACCAAGTTCATCACGATCGACCCTAACAGAAGCGAGGAATAAACAGTGTCAAACGCTAATCTCCCCGTCGGCTTCAAGCAGCCCCCGTTGTTGTCGGGTCTTGACGGTAGCGAGGCTATCCTCGTAGGATTTTCGGGCGGAGCTGACTCCACTGCCCTTCTGCATATCCTTTCGCGCTATTCAAAGGATAGCGGCTGTCGCATCTGCGCGGCGCATATCAATCACGGAATACGCGGAGAAGAGGCAGACAGAGACGAGGAATTTTGCAGAGTCTTCGCAAATACGCTCGGCATCGAGCTTTTCGTGCTTCACGCCGACGTTCCGACCATTGCAAAGCAAAGCGGTGAGAGCATCGAGACTGCCGCAAGGCGAGTCAGATACGACTACTTTGCAAAAATAATGCGAGAGCAGAATATTAAGATACTCGCAACCGCCCACAACGCCAACGACAATCTCGAAACGCTCATATTCAATATCGCGCGCGGCTCGGGACTTGGCGGTATGTGCGGAATACCCGACTCACGCCCGACAGAGTGCGGCGTGGTCATCAGACCCATTCTCTCTATGGAGAAGAGCGAGATACTTGAGTATTGCGAGAAAAATTCGCTTGATTTCGTTACCGACAGCACCAATACCGATACCGATTACACAAGAAACCTCATTCGCGCCAAGATAATCCCGATAATGCAGGAGATAAACTCGGGAGCTGTGAAAAACGCGCAAAGGACCTGCGAAAATCTTCGCGAGGATTCGCTCTGCCTTGAGAGTATGGCAGGGTGGTTCGTCGAGGAGCTTCGCGACGGATACGCTATTGAGATCGAGAAGATAAGCGGCTCGCCCGCATCGGTCGTAAACCGCGCACTCATCCGCCTCTTTGACGAGATCTCGGGCGGCAAGACCTTAGAGCAGACTCACCTGAATTCGCTCAAGGAGCTTGCGCGAAAAGGTGTTCCCCACTCCTCTGTCTCCCTCCCCTGCGAGTTCGAGGGAGTTATTGAGAGCGGCAAACTTTGGTTGCGAAAAAAAGCAAAAAAAGAAGCTATAGATTACTATGAGACCGAGCTTTTTGACGGAAGTAACTTCATTTCACAAACAAACTCGGAAATCGTCATAGGAAATTCACAAAATGCGAAAAATATTTACAAAAAGTCAACAATCCTGTATATTGATTCTGCTAAAATAAGAGGAACGCTTAAAGCAAGGCAAAGACGCGCAGGCGACAGGATCAGACTTGGCGGTATGAGCAAGAGCGTCAAAAAGCTTATGTGCGACAAAAAGATACCGCTTGAGCTTCGCGAAAAGCTTCCCGTTATCTGCGACGAGGACGGGATAGTTGCAATTCCGTTGCTCGCCACACGCGACGGAGCGGTGGCAAAAAATAACTCTAACGCTACAGTTATTCAATTTTATTTACATTAAAGAAGTATTACGATTGTGAAAACAGGAAAGGCTAAAAAAATGAGAAACGACATTGAAAGCATACTCGTTACCGAGGAAGAGATCGCAAAAATATCCGACAGAATCGCAGCAGAGATAACCAGAGACTACAAGGATTCTTCCAAAAAGCTGGTTCTCATCTGCATCCTCAAGGGCTCGCTTATGTTTACCTGCGAGCTTATGAAGAGAATAGATCTGCCACTTGAGGTAGACTTTATGAAGGTCTCGTCCTACGGTGCACAGACAGTTTCCACGGGAATTATCAATATCCACCTCGACATCAAACGCGATGATATGGAGGACGTTGACTTCCTGATAATCGAGGATATCGTAGATAGCGGAAACACACTTTCTCACCTTGTTCGTTATCTCAAGGAAAGAGGCGCGGCAAGCGTTAAGACCTGCGCGATGCTCGACAAGCCTGACAGAAGAACAGTTGACTTCGTTCCCGATTACAGAGGCGCAGTCATCCCTGACAAGTTCGTGGTAGGCTTCGGCCTTGACTACGATGAGAAGTACAGAAATCTTCCCTACGTCGGTGTTCTCAAGCCTGAAGTTTACAGCAAATAAACAAATTCCCGGAGGGATCCAATGAAGAAAAACAGCAATTTAAAAATTATTATATTCTATATTGTTCTCTTTGCTGTGGTGATCCTTGCTCTTTCGTTTATGTTCAATAAGAACGGAGAGGATAAGGTAACCTACAGTCAGATAGTAGATTATTTCAAGAGCGATAGAGTGGCGGAATTTGTAGTAGATGACGACTTCTATATCGAAATGAAGGTCTACGAGCTTGATGCGGACGGAAACGTTCTTACAAGCGGAGATACTAAGACTATAGGATACCAGCTTCAGAGCCTCGGACTTTTCGTTGAGGACTGCTCTGAATATTATAAGAGCAATCAGAACCTCAAGTCCTATGACATCGAGCCCGAAGCAGTATTTCCCTGGTGGGTCGCATTCCTGCCTTATCTTATAGTCATCATCGTTCTCGTAATTCTCTATTTTGCTATGAGAAACGCGGCGAACTCCGCAGGCGGCGCAGGAAAGATGAACTCCTTTGGCAAAGCAAAGGTCAAGACGCCGCAGAATGATAAAAACAAGGTGCTCTTTTCCGACGTAGCAGGTGCAGACGAGGAAAAGGCAGAGCTTGAGGAGGTCGTAGAATTTCTCAAGGCTCCCGGTAAGTTCTCTAAGCTTGGTGCAAAGATCCCCCACGGTGTGCTTCTCGTGGGCCCTCCCGGTACAGGTAAGACTCTGCTCGCAAAGGCAGTTGCGGGTGAAGCGGGCGTTCCCTTCTTCTCGATCTCGGGTTCTGATTTCGTAGAAATGTACGTCGGTGTCGGTGCTTCGCGTGTGCGCGACCTCTTTGAGACCGCAAGAAAGCATCCCGCTTCCATTATATTTATAGACGAGATCGACGCAGTCGGCAGACACAGAGGCGCAGGCCTTGGCGGCGGTCACGACGAGCGTGAGCAGACGCTCAACCAGCTTCTCGTTGAAATGGACGGCTTCGGCTCTCACGAGGGCATCATAGTCATCGCGGCAACAAACCGCCCCGACATTCTTGACCCCGCACTTCTCCGCCCCGGTCGCTTTGACCGTCAGATAACGGTAAACTACCCCGACATTAAGGGTAGAGAGGAGATCCTCAAGGTTCACGCCAAGAATAAGCCCTTCGAGGAAAACGTTGACTTTGCAGCCGTTGCAAAGACGACCGCCGGATTTACGGGCGCAGACCTTGCAAACCTTCTCAACGAGGCGGCGCTCCTCTCCGCAAGACGCGGCAAAACGCTTATCGGCATGGATGATATTGAGGACGCCTTCATCAGAGTTATTGCAGGCCCCAAGAAAAAGACTCGTGCAAGAAAGCCCGAGGAGCTTCGCAAGACAGCTTATCATGAGGCAGGTCACGCTATACTTGCTCACCTGCTTCCCACTCAGGATCCCGTACAGCAGATCTCGATAATCCCGAGCGGTAACGCTCTCGGATACACGCTCAATCCTCCCAAGGAGGACAAATTCAGCGTTTATAAGAACGAGCTCAAGGAAAAGATCGCAATGCTTCTCGGCGGACGTGCCGCTGAAGAGATAATCTTCGAGGACGTTTCGGGTGGAGCATCCAACGATATTGAAAGAGCCACCAAGATCGCAAAGCAGATGGTTACCAAGCTCGGTATGAGCGATCTTCTCGGTCTCCGTGCATTCGGCAACGATCACGGCGAGGTATTCCTCGGCAGAGATTTCTCAAGCTCGCAGGATTACTCAGACGATACCGCGGCAAAGATCGACTCCGAGATCCACAAGATCATATCCGAGGCGTACGATAACGCCAAGAGGATCCTCACTGAGAATATGGATAAGCTCCATTTCGTAGCAGAATTCCTCGTCAGAAACGAGGTAATGGACGGCGAGCAGTTCGCGGCAGCTATGGAAGGCAACCCCAGCTTTGAGGAGCTTGAGGAAATGACCGAAGCAAAGAAGCGCAAGAGCCGCGAAGAAAACGATCGCAAGCGTGCAGAGCTTCTTGCAGAGGAGCGCAAGCGCAAGGAAGCGGAAGAAAAGGCGCGAAAGGAAGCTGAGACAAAGTCGGCAGACGATAAGCGCGACAATTACGACAAGGGCGACGACAAGGATCGCTACGACCGCAGTGAAAAGGACGACGACAAGGATAAGCACGACGGCGGCGACGATAGTAACAGAAACATTCCCTTCTGATAAACACTAATAATTTTTAAAGCGCCTTCGGCAATGCTGAAGGCGCTTTTGCTTGTCATTCTCAGAAGCGCTCCCTCATATATATGGTATATACGGACAAGGAATATATAAGGGAGAAGATATGATAGGCTCAACAGAAAACAACCGCCGCGGTCTCAGCACTGCCGAGGCTGAAGCATCAAGAAATAAAAACGGTTCAAACGCGCTTGAGAAAAAGAAAAGCAAGGGCTTTCTCAGGACATTTTTTGAAAACCTCGGAGATCCCGTCATCAGAATACTCCTCGGCGCTCTTATAATAAATCTTTTTTTCGTTTTCCGAGGAGGAGATATAGTTGAGACAGTCGGAATAGGAATATCGGTCTTTCTCGCAACTCTTATCTCCACTCTCTCGGAGCGTGGAAGTGAGGCGGCATTCCGAAGACTTGAGGAGGAATGCTCTTCGGGGCGCTTCAGAGTTTGGAGAGACGGCATACTTACCGAGCTTTCTATTGACGACATCGTGGTCGGAGACGTGCTGATAATAGGAGCAGGTGAGCAAGTGCCTGCCGACAGCTTTATTATCAGCGGTAGCATTAAGGTGGATCAATCAATGCTGACCGGAGAGAGCCGTGAGATCGAAAAGATCAGAAGCAGAGATAAAACGAAAACGCCGTCTTCAAAAAGTGCAGTATTCCGCGGCTCAGCCGTCCTTTCGGGCGAGGCTGTACTTGAAGTATTTGCAGTGGGTGCCGACAGCTTTTTCGGGAAGATCTCCGACGAGGTCGGAAATGACACCTGCCAGAGTCCGCTCAAGCAAAGGCTCACCAAGCTCGCCTCGCAAATAAGCCGCCTTGGGTATCTTGCCGCTATTCTCGTCGCCCTCGCCTATCTTTTCAACACCTTCGTCATAGACAGCGGATTTTCATCGCTCGTTATACTTAACAAAATAAAAGATCTCCACTACTCTCTTGAGCATCTTCTCCACGCGCTTATGCTCGGACTCACCGTGATAGTTATGGCAGTCCCCGAGGGATTGCCGATGATGATAGCGGTAGTTCTCTCTGCTAATATCCGACGAATGATAAAGGACAACGTGCTTGTGCGAAAGCCCGTCGGTATAGAGTCTGCGGGCAGTATGAACATTCTGTTTACCGACAAGACCGGCACTCTTACTGAGGGCAAAATGAGTGTTGGAAGCATAATAGTTGCCGCAAGCAAGGGCTGCGCTGAGTACGAGAGCTTTCCTGCCTTAAGCAGCGCCTCGCAATCGCTTGGCAGGCTCTATCTGCTGAATGCGCTCTACAATAGCTCTGCCGTCATATCAGGCGGTGAGATAATCGGCGGAAATTCCACCGAGCGCGCTCTGTCCGCATCTGTTATCTCAGAGAAGCCTCTTGCCGCAGGCGTAATAAAAAAGCTTCCCTTTGACAGCGCGCTGAAGTTCTCTGCCGTGAGCTTTGACGCAAACGGCGGCAAGGTGCTGATAAAGGGCGCACCCGAAAAGCTGATACCTTATTGCAAGAGAGCTTACAATAAAGACGGAAACGTATGCCCTTTTTCTCACGTGTCCGAAGGATTACTAAAGAGAATGCGTGAGCTTACAGCCTCGGGCGGCAGAGTTCTCTGCATCGCCGAGAGCGAGAGTATGCCCGATACTCAAATTCGCGGAGAGCTAACCTTTATCGCCGCCGTACTGCTTCTCGACAAGCTCAGAGAAGAAGCCTCGAATGCAGTGCGAGAGCTTGATAGCGCAGGAATACAAGTCGTGATGATAACGGGGGATAACGTAGATACCGCCGAGCATATCGCTAGCAAATGCGGCATTATCACGCCCCGTCGAAAGGCGGTAATAAACAGCGACACGCTTTCCAAAATGAGCGATGAGGAATTAAAAAAGACGCTACCGCACCTCGCAGTCCTCGCAAGAGCGCTACCTACCGACAAGAGCCGTCTCGTGCGAGTCTCTCAGGAGATGGGGCTCGTTGTAGGAATGACGGGCGACGGCATCAACGATGCCCCTGCGCTAAAGCGAGCAGACGTCGGATTTGCGATGGGGAGCGGCTCGGGAGTAGCGAGGGAGGCAGGCGACGTCATCATTCTTGACAACAACCTCTCGTCTATAGCCAAGGCGGTACTCTACGGCAGAACGATATTCAAGAGCATAAGAAAATTTATCACGCTTCAGCTCACCATGAATCTGTGCGCCGTAGGCATTTCGATGATAGGCCCATTCATAGGCTACGATTCGCCCGTGACCGTCGTGCAGATGCTCTGGATCAATATAATTATGGACACCCTCGGCGGTCTTGCGTTCGCAGGAGAAGCACCGCTTCCCTCTTATATGAAGGAGAAGCCGAAGAAGCGCGACGAGGCGATCCTCAACAAATATATGGCAGGTCAGATATTATTCTCCGGTGGCGCTACAGTAGCGCTATATCTCTTCTTTTTATCCTCTCCGAGCATCATCAGCCTTTACCGCCACAGCTATGACAAGATATATCTTCTGACCGCATTCTTCGCGCTCTTTATATTCACCTCAGTATTCCATTGCTTCAACGCCCGTACAGACAGACTGATACTCACCGCAGGATTGTCAAAAAACAAGACGTTTTTGTCTATAATCACGCTCGTTACTTCGGTGCAGATAATATTTATATACCTTGGCGGAAGTCTCTTGCGCACCGCGCCGCTGACACTTAGAGAGCTTGGCTTCACCTTTCTGATAGCCTTGTCGGTCATTCCGCTCGAGCTTTTGCGAAAGCTTTTCTTAAGGTTTATAGGTATAAGAAAAGGATTTTAAAGAATAAAAATCCCCCCGTAAAATGAACTGCCCCAAATTGTGCGGACAGTACAAAAAGCCCCTTGTGGGTAGTATATTTAATAATTAAGCAACGAACTGACATCGCTTTTCTAGTGGTGTCAGTTTTGTTTTGAGTTGAATAC
>JAFVRA010000079.1 GCA_017504545.1 Clostridia bacterium
GAAATACCCCCGTTTTACGGATTTTTATTATAAAAGTTTACAATTAAGATGATATCTATTTTTCGTAGGGTATTGAAATTTTTGCGCTTTTGAGGTATAATAATATGAATGCTTGTATTTATTTCATAAGGAGATATATCATAAAATGGGATTTGCAGAGAAGTTATTTGGAACTTACAGTGAAAGACAGCTTAAAAAGCTTGTTAAGATAGTTGATTATATAGAGGAATTGGCGCCGAAATATTCGGCAATGACAAACGAGGAGCTTTCGGATACTACCCGTATCCTCAAGGAGAGACTTGCGGCAGGAGAGACGCTTGACGATATTCTCCCCGATGCCTTTGCGGCTATCCGCGAGGCAGACGACAGAGTGCTTGGCAAGCGCCCCTTCAGAGTTCAGCTCATAGGCGGTATCATTCTTCATCAGGGAAGAATTGCCGAGATGAAAACGGGTGAAGGTAAGACTCTCGTGGCTACCATGCCCGCGTATCTTAACGCGCTTTCGGGCAAGGGCGTTCACGTCGTTACAGTAAACGATTACCTCGCGCGCAGAGACAGCGAGGAAATGGGCAGAGTTTACGAGTTTATGGGACTTACCACGGGACTCGTAGTACACGGACTCTCCCCCGAGGAGAAGCAGGCGTCCTATAACTCTGACATTACCTACGGAACTAACAACGAGTTCGGATTTGACTATCTCCGTGACAATATGGTCGTTTATAAGGAAAGAATGGTACAGAGAGGTCATAATTTTGCTATCGTCGACGAGGTCGACTCTATCCTTGTCGATGAGGCGAGAACTCCTCTTATCATCTCGGGCGCAGGCGAGAAATCCACCGAGATGTACGATAAGGCAGACGCCTTTGCAAGAAAATTACGTAAGTTTGTCATCAAGGAGATGGACACTAAGGAGAGCTACGACGATATCGAGGCTGACTATATCGTTGACGAGAAGGCAAACAACGCCATTCTCACTCCCAGCGGTGCTAAGAAGGCTGAGGAATTCTTCGGTATTGAAAATCTGTCTGATGCCGAGAACTCCGAAATATCTCACCATATCAATCAGGCTATCCGCGCTCACGGTATCATGAAGCTTGACGTTGATTACGTTGTCAACGAGCACGGAGTTATGATAGTTGACGCCTTCACAGGCCGTCTTATGCCCGGAAGACGTTACTCCAACGGTCTTCATCAGGCTATCGAGGCAAAGGAGGGCGTTAAGGTAGAGAAGGAGAATAAGACTCTCGCGACAATTACCTTCCAGAACTACTTCAGAATGTACACAAAGCTTTCGGGTATGACAGGTACTGCTCTTACCGAGGAGTCTGAGTTCCGCGAAATATACGGACTTGACGTAGTCGAGATACCCACAAACCGCCCGATGATACGCGAGGATCACCACGACATCGTTTATAAGACGGTAAACGGCAAGTACGGCGCCGTTATCGAGCAGGTCAAGGAATGTCACGCTAAGGGACAGCCCGTGCTCGTAGGTACGGTGTCTATCGATAAATCCGAGGAGCTCTCGCGCAGACTCAAGAGAGAGGGCATAGCTCACACCGTCCTTAACGCGAAGCATCACGATAAGGAAGCAGAGATAGTAGCGCAGGCAGGTAAGCTTGGCGCGGTCACGATCTCTACCAATATGGCAGGACGTGGTACTGATATTATGCTTGGCGGTAACCCCGAGTTTATGGCTAAGCGCGAAATGAGAAAGATGGAGATAAGCGAGGAGCTTATCGCTATGGCTACGGGTACTGCCGAGATAGACGACGAAGAGGTAAACAACGCGCGCGAGATATACCGCGGACTTTACGAAAAGTTCAAGGCGGAGATCGCTCCCGAGGCTGATAAGGTCAGAGAGGCGGGCGGACTTTACATTCTCGGTACAGAAAGACACGAGAGCCGCCGTATAGACAACCAGCTCAGAGGACGTTCGGGACGTCAGGGAGACCCGGGTGAATCGAGATTCTTTATCTCGCTTGAGGACGATCTTATGCGACTCTTCGGCTCTGAGAAGATTCTCGGTATGGTTGACAGACTCGGTCTTCCCGAGGATACGCCGATCGATGCGAAGATACTTTCAAACACTATAGAAAACGCGCAGAAGAGAATAGAGGATCAGAACTTCAAGCGCCGTAAGTACGTTCTTACCTACGACGACGTTATGAATCAGCAGAGAAATATCATCTATGGTCAGAGAAACAGCGTTCTCAACGGTGACGATATCGGCGAGACCATCCGCAAGATGATAGG
Source organism: Clostridia bacterium (assembly GCA_017504545.1). Taxonomy (GTDB): domain Bacteria; phylum Bacillota; class Clostridia; order Oscillospirales; family CAG-272; genus HGM12713. The sequence continues at coordinate 2,257 of JAFVRA010000079.1, forward strand.
CTCTACCATTCAGGATAACGTATCCACTCATCTCCACGGCGACGATGCTACGCTCTGGGATTTCGCAGGACTTCGCGAGATGTATAAGGGAATGCTTACAACAGACGAGGATTTCCTTGAGTATGCGGAAAATCCCTCCAAGGCTAAGCCCTCTAAGATAGCTGATATGCTTACCGAGAGAGCCTTCGCGCTCTATGACGAAAAGGTCGCTCTCGTTGGCGAGGAGCGCTTTAAGGAGATCGAAAGAGCGGTGCTGCTCCAGAACGTTGACCGCAACTGGATGGAGCATATCGACGCGATGGACGATCTTAAGGATACTATCAGACTTCAGTCCTACGCTCAGAGAGATCCCGTAAACGAGTATCGTATTCAGGGCGCGGATATGTTCGACGCTATGGTAACGGATATTCGCGATACCACCGTCAGAATGATACTCTCGGTTACCATCAAGACCCCCGAGGTCAAGAGAGTTCAGCTTGCAAAGCCTCTTACCGAGGGCTTTGAGGGCGAGGGCGGCGCGAAGAAGCCCGCTAAGATAACAGTTGCCAAGAGAGCGGCTGCCGAGGTTGGAAGAAACGATCTTTGTCCCTGCGGCTCAGGCAAAAAGTATAAGAAGTGTTGCGGCGCTCCCGGAGCAAATAATAACTGATAAGATTTAACACCTGAATAAAGGAGAGAAAAATGGGCTTTGGTTGGCTTTTGATAGGATATTTTACCGCCACGATGATGGCTCTCAATATCCTCGGCGGACTTTTCTCGCTGATCGGATTTGGAATAGCCGCGTACGGCGCGAAAAAGCTCAGCGCTTACCATAATAGCTTCGCTCTCCTTTTCTTCGCAAGCATTTTTATGGCGGCGATCTCGGCTGTAGCAGCGGTCGCTGACGTAAATCAGCTTCTTTATGATTTTATGCTTCTTGACCGACTCTTTATCTCCGAGGCGGCAGCGAGAGTCGTCGAGTACGTAAAATACGGCGGCGAGCTCGTGTTTACAGCTCTGCTTTGCTACTCGGTAATGTCTATAGCCAAGGAGACGGGGGAGAGAAAGATAGTTTATCTCGCGATACGTAATTTCGTCATCGCCTGCGTTTATTATCTGCTTCTCGTTCTCGGCTGGATACCTGCCGAGGCGCTTCGCGCATTTGCCGAGAGCATCTATCTGCCCGTGTGGGTAATAGTGCTTTGCGTCGTGGTCATAGTCCTCAACTCGCTCATGCTTTTCTCGTGCTACGCGAAGATCTGCGACGAGAGCGACGTTGATATGCCGTCTAAGCCCAAAAAGCCCTCGCGCTTTGCTTTTATAAACGAGATGAGGGCAGAGAAGGACAGGCGTGTGGAAAAGGCGATAGGAGAACCCAAAAAGGACGAGTCGCCGTATAGTGACGTGCAGCAGAGACGCTCCGCGGCAACCGCCAAGAAAAAGAGAAAAAACAAGTAATTATCAATAGGAAACGAGAGAAAAAGAAAGGAGAAAAGCGGTGGACGAAAACAGATATCAGAGAGATATTAATAAAAAGAGCCGAGGACAGAGCACGGCAAAAATACCGTGGGGCCTTATGGCGATCGCGTTCGTATTTCTTTTTAACCCCAATATAAGCGTGGTAGATATTTTACCCGACTTCTTTGGATATATCATTCTCAGCCTTGCTCTCCTGAAGGTCTCGATGCTAAGCGAGGGACTTGCGGAGGCACGACGTGCCTTTGAGCGACTTATCCTCGTTGACGGGGCGAAGCTCTTGTCAATGGTGTGGATATTCGGCGTGAACGGCTCAAACGACCGTACCTCGTCGCTCTTACTCTGGAGCTTCGTTTTCGGCGTTATCGAGATGATATTTGTGCTTCCTGCGTATATCAAGCTTTTCGACGGATTTTCCGAGCTTGGTAACTTCCACGAGAATACCGCAATACACGGCTCGAGAAGAAGCGGCGGAGCAAGCTATACCGATAAGCTTAAGACCTTTTCGCTCTTCTTCGTGGTGCTTAAGGCGGTAATGTGTGTGCTGCCCGAGCTTTCGGCTCTTGGCAACACGAGTTACGACGAGGGCTCAGCATTCTTCAATCTCTATCGCTATATCGGCGTAATGAGAGGACTTTGCTTTATTCCCGTGCTTGTGATCGGCGGAGTGTGGCTCGCGTTTGTGATAAGATATTTTCTTCGTATCAGAGCAGACAAAACGCTCTGCGACAGCGTATCTGCCGCATACCTTGAAAGAGTAGTGCCAAAGCGCGGACTCTTCACAGTGCGTAACGTAAGGGTGGCAACCTGGTTCTTCGTTGCGGCTATGGTGCTTACGCTTGACGTAAGGCTTGAGGAGGTCAATATACTTCCCGATCTGTTTATCGTTGCGCTTCTCGCGATCTCATTTGCGTTCTTCTGTAAAACGACGAAGCTTTCAAAGCCTGCTCCTGTTGTGATGATGGCGCTCTTCGGTATCTCGACTCTGCTAAGCGACGCTGCCGATAAATATTTCCACGCTAACTATTCTTACATAGCAATAGAGAAGAGCAACGCGGCGCTTGTTGCTTACTTCGTTTACGTCGGCGCAGTTGCGCTTAAGGGAATACTTTTCGTCAGCACTCTTGCCGTTGCTTTCAAGGAGATCAGAAAGGTCATAGTTGAGCATACAGGCTACGTGCTTGGCAGAGAGATAAACACCGAGGGCGAGAAGGAAAGAACTCTCGAGGTTCAAAACGAGCTTTACAAGAGCTTTACGAGAATAGTCGACGTGGCTATCATCTACGTCCTTTCCGACGTTCTTTATTCACTTTACGGCGCGTTCTACGCCTTTATGGATAAGAATCTCGGATACCTCAGCATTATCAATATCATCTGCGGCATAGTCTTTATCGGAATGACTGTAAAGGCAGTTGACGAGCTGCGTGAGGCTGTGCAGACCAAATATATGCTTGAGTAAATATTGTAAAATTAAATAAATATCAAAAAAGCACTTGCAAAAATCAAGAAAATCTGTTATAATATATGGGTCTTGATAAAGATACAGCAGTGAGCTGTAAAATAAGGCCATACTAGCCGGGGAATTAGCGGAGCCCTGTACCTGAAATCCGCTACAGCAGGGGTGAATCCCTTTCTTGAGGATCAACTCAAAACGGCTGAGCCGTGCCTGCTGCGTTGACGAGCGGGTCTTGCGCAATCGGGAATTGTGAACCATGTCAGGTGGGGAACCAAGCAGCATTAAGCAGTCTCCCCGATGTGCCGCGAGGCAGCCTGCTCTGAGCAGGGGGTACGGAGATCGCGTGGCGACGAGGTTCGATTGAAGGTGTATGGTCTTACTTTGCAGCTCACTGTATTTTTTAGGAGGAAGCTTATGCATCAGGCATTATACCGTAAATGGCGCCCGCAAACCTTTGACGACGTTTGCGGCCAGGAGCACGTTACCTCTATACTTAAATATGAGACCGAGAACAATAAGTTCTCGCATGCCTACCTTTTCTGCGGCTCTCGCGGAACGGGTAAGACCACCTGCGCGAAGATTCTCGCGAAGGCTGTCAACTGCGAATCTCCCGTAAATGGCAGTCCGTGTAATAAGTGTGCCTCCTGCCTTGCTATCGATGCAGGCACGGCTACCGACGTACTCGAGATGGACGCCGCATCCAACAACGGCGTTGATAATATCAGAGACATTCGCGACGAGGTGGTATATACTCCCTCGGCGCTTAAATACAGAGTTTACATCGTTGACGAGGTACACATGCTCAGCGGAAGCGCATTCAACGCGCTGCTCAAAACGCTTGAGGAGCCTCCGTCTCACGCGGTGTTTATCTTAGCGACTACCGAGCTTCATAAGCTCCCCTCAACTATAGTTTCGCGCTGTCAGAGATACGATTTCCGTCGCATTGCCACGGATACTCTCGTAAAGAGACTTTCGCATATCGCAGATAACGAGGGCATATCCTACGACAGCGACGCGCTCCGCATAATCGCAAAGATGGCGCAAGGCGGTATGAGAGACGCTATCAGCCTGCTTGAGCTTTGCGCGGGCAACCGCGAAAGGATAACCGCAGAGCTTGTAAACGATACGCTCGGCGTTGGCGGCAGAGACGCATCTGAAAGCATCGTCAGAGCTATCGCCGCAAGTGATTTCGACACGGTGTTCGGCGCGGTTGACGAGGTTGTGCGCTCGTCCAAGGATATTGCGGTCTTCTGGCAGGATCTCATAGCCTTCTACCGCGATATGCTGGTAGTAAAGACCACCAAGGCGGCTAAGAATTATCTTGACCTTACCGATGACGAGCACGAGCATCTGATCGGGGTAGCATCGCTCTTTACTAAGGAAACTCTGCTTTACCATTGCAGAATTCTTGACGATACGCTCTACTCGATGCAGCGCTCGGGCTTTGTAAAGCGCACGGTTGCCGAGATGGCGCTTGTCAAGATGTGCGATATGTCGCTTGAGACCTCGGCAGACACGCTCGCCGCGAGAATATCAAGGCTTGAAA
>JAFVRA010000080.1 GCA_017504545.1 Clostridia bacterium
AAGGTAGTGAACGCTCAGCTCGAATCCATCCCCGTATTTCCCGGCAAGCTCTACTCTACCGTTGACGGCGGCGACGACACCTACTTTATCCGTCTTGAAGACGTTGACGACAAGGATTTTGAAGCCTACAAGCAGATGATAGCCGACACGGGATACACCCTCTCGGGCACTCGCGAGGCGGGTAACGCCAGCTTTGCGACCTACCTCAAGGGAGACGAGTACCTCTACACCTACTACAAATCCAACAGCAACACTATCCGCGTGATCGTCGGCCCCACGAGTCATATGCCCGACGCTCCTACGGGAGAGACACCCGAGAAAATAGCAGAACCGACGCTGACTATGGTAGGTCAGGCGTACTCTGACATAGGACTTGGCATGATATACCGCCTGACCGACGGAAGATTCATAATCTTTGACGGCGGCGCAAAATACTCTAAGGACCTCGTCTACAAGGCGCTCGAGTCTCAGCAGGTCACAGAAAAGATAACCATCGCCGCATGGTTCCTCACTCACCCCCATATCGACCACTACGGTGGATTTGTTGAGTTTTTGGAGAATCACGGCGACGAGGTGGTCATAGAGAACATAGTATTCAACTTTGCTACCACGGATAGATATCAGGCTGTCAGCGGTGAGGAGTCAAATAACGGAATGGCTACACTCAGACGAATTGCAAGGCACGAGGTCTCGGGCGCGAAGTTTATTAAGCCGCATACGGGTCAGCTGCTTGAGTTCGGCGGCGTTCTCTTTGAGGTAATGTACACCCCCGAGGATTACTACCCCGACGATTTCCAATACCTCAACGATTCCTCGCTCGTAGTAAGAGCGTATTTTGAGGGCAAGTCGATACTTATGCTTGCCGACGCGACCTTCCAGGCAGGTATCATTCTCACCGAGACCTACCGCGACTATCTGAAATCCGATATGGTACAGCTCGCGCACCACGGAATCTGGGCAAGTGCAGCCGTGCTCTACGATAACATTCAGGCAGAGGTTCTTCTCTGGCCCTCGAACTCTGCGGGCGCTACAAAGTGGCTGACCGACAGCGTGGTTGCCACGGCACTTTCCTACGCGAAGGACGTATATCTGCCCGGCCCCAAGACCACGACCATCAAGTTCCCCTACGAGATCGTAAACAACAAGGAAGAATTCATCAATAAGCACACCGCAACCGAAGAAGGCGGCGAGACCGAGGGAGCTTAAAAAGCTATAAAAGGACGGAGATCAAAGATCTCCGTCCTTTTTTAACTGTCACTTTGGTGTCAGTGCTTTTATTCGTGATAGCCCTTTTGCTTCAGGAGTGCGAGGACTATGTCGGGGTTGTTGCAGGTGATAAGCTCCGCGCCGTTGCGGATAGCAAGATCGACCGTCGCATCGTCTCTGACCGACGCGCCTGCCCAGGGCTGTATTCCGCATCTGTCGATATATTCAAAATCGCCCTTCTGGTCACTGAAAACGCAAGCGCAATAGGAATATGAGTACGGGAATAGCGTCATATCCGTGCCGAGATGGCGTATCGGATAATAGACGTGAAGTCTGTACTTCATTCCGTGCTTTTTGTAGATATACTCGTGGAGCTTTCCGCTGAAGGTGTTTACCACCGAGCGCTCGGTAAGACCGTTCTCGTCAAGAGCCTTCAGCACTCTGTCGCAGACCTCGTAGGCAAGTGCCTCGCGCTCACCCTCGGGATATTCCTTAAGCTCGAAGTCAAAGGTCATCTCGGGATACTCGCGCGCAAATGCGATAAACTCGTCAAACGTAGGGATCTTCGCCCCTGCAAATTCCTCTCCCTTCCACGAGCCCGCATCAAGCGCGCGAAGCTCGGAAAGTGTCATATCAGCGACCGCGCCGTGTCCGTTCGTGGTGCGATCTACCGTCGCATCGTGTATTATCACGAGCTCACCGTCAGATGTGCAGCGCACGTCAAGCTCTATCTGGTCAACTCCAAGCTCTGCTGCCGCACGAAACGCGAGCATGGTATTCTCGGGGTATTTCTCCGACCAGCCTCTGTGCGCGGCAACGTATATATTATTCTTGCTCTGTCTCCAGTAATTCATATTCTCCTCCGAATTATAAAAGCTCCTTGACTACCTCGGGGAAATCGCGGTAATCGTCGATGGTGAGATAATTGAAATCCGACTTATATACAGACTCGTCGTTTCCGCCCTCGCCGTAATCGTCGCCTATATACACCACCTCGTCGTGCGAGAAGCCGTGATCGGCGCAGTATTTTGAAAGCGCGTAAGCCTTGTCAAAGGGGAACGGCGCCATATCGAAGGACGACGAGCCGCCGACGAATACGGTGTAATCCGAGAAGACCTCGCATATATCAGCATATATCGCGCGTCTCTTTGCTCGGTCGGGATCAAATGCGAGCTTATCCTCCTGCTTTGCCTTGGTGCCAAGCACGGGGAAGGTCACGCAACCCGAGCTGTGATACTCAACGTTGTCGCCTGCAAACTCGGTAAAGCCGTATTTCTCGCGCATCGCCGTAACTCTCTCTTCCATGTGAGGACGGTCGCAGGGGCGCACCTCGTCAAATACTATATCTATCTCGCCTGTCTCGGCGTTATACTCAGCATACTGCATTCCGTAGTTGCCGATTATATCAATGGGAAATTTTCCGAGCTGATTGAAAATTCTGTGGCACATTCCCGCGCCGACCATCAGAAGCTTATACTTCTTCGAGAGCGCCTCAAGAACGGCTCTGTGCTCGTCGGAGAGCGGTGTCTTGTGCTGAGTCAGCGTTCCGTCAAGATCCATTGCAATAACCTTTATATTTTTCATTTCTGCCTCCGTAGCAATTTATTTACACCGCAATTATAGCACATTTGCTCTCCCAAATCAATAGATATTCGGTATTTACGCATATTTTATATTGACAAGAGGATAAAAAAAGTATATAATTATTTTATTGAAATTAAAAATCTCGCGAGGTATTATTTATGAGCATTAAAGACGTTGTTTCTATATCCTACGGCGATTGGGAAGCAGTTGCCTGCGCGCGCCTCGGCGGTAACGTTATAGCGCTTCGCCACAAGGGCGCTGACGTTTTCGTTCCGCTGACCGACGAGGCTCAGCTTGACGTAAACCCCTATCTGCAGGGCTCTCCTATCCTCTTCCCCGCTAACCGCACGAACTTCGCAAAGTTCACCTTTGAGGGCAACGATTACACCCTTCCTCTCAACGAGGATTGGTCTCAGTGCCACATTCACGGCTTCGTCCACACCCGTCCCTTCACGCTCGTTGAGCATAAGGAGAACGAGGTTACCATGAAGCTCGTTTACGATAAGATAGACGAGGGCTTCCCCTTTATGTGCGAGGTCTGGGTGACCTACACGCTCGACGAGCGCGGATTTACCCAGAGCTACGTTATCAAGAACATCGACACCCGCAATCTCCCCGTCGTTTTCTGCATGCACAGCACCTTCGTTGAGCCTGAGGAGTTTATCCTCCCCATCTCTCTTCGTCAGGAGAGAATTGACGGCAGAGCCACGGGCAAGTACGTTCTTCTCGGTCCGAAGGAAAAGCGGTACGTTACGGGTAGCCCCTCCAAGGGAGTAAACGTTGACGGTTATTACCTCGCAAGCGGCAGAGAGACGCAGATAGGCGATTACCTCTACAGCGTTTCCGAGCAGTTTGACCATTGGATCCTCTACAACGGTCTTGGCAAGAGCGGATTCCTCTGCATCGAGCCTCAGGCGGGTATGGTAAACGGTCTTAATTACGCCGCCCCCGAAGGACACAGAGTCCTCGAGCCCGGCAAGACCATCGATTTCTCGGCAACCGTGTCTTACAATAAGAGATAAATAAACATAACGAAAAACGGCAGATTTTAAATCTGCCGTTTTTTTATTCCTCTGTATATAATTCATCGTAATACCAGCGAGTAGGGTTTTCGTAGATGTATTTTACGTGTTCTTCGTGATCCTCGTGATTTCGGATAATGTGGTCATAAAAGCCACGTTGCCAAATATTTTTAGCATATTCTTTATTACAGAATCTTTTAAACGTGGATACGAACTGCGATGCCGCAGATGTCTGTTTTGTAGGGGACGACGTCCTCGGCGTCCCGTTTTCAGACACAAACAACATAATATGAATATGATTAGGCATTATCACATATCCTTCAACCTTGACATTATCATAAAAATTGTTTAATTGATTGATATATTTATCTGCTATCTTTCCGTGCGGCAATAACTCTACGCTTTTCGGGACGCCGAGGACATCGTCCCCTACATCACGAGAGAGGAGCTTTCGTCTGTCTTGGGTACATATCGTTATAAAATATGCTCCGTTTGTGTTGTAATCAAATCCTGTGAGCCTCGTTGGCTTTCTCTGCGGTAATTCCTTTTCAATATCCATACCAAAACTCAAAATTTCTTATCACCCATATATCGAAGGCTTTCGTGAGGATAGTTTTGTTATCGCGTGCTTTACCTCGCCTGAGCTATAGCCGTAGCGCATTACCGAGGCGATAAGCTTCTGTAGCTCTCTTCGCTCACTCGGCAAAGCTCCGCCGTGGCATTTGCTCTCAACAAGCTTTACGCAGCTTTCCTCAAAATCAACGCCGCCGTCCTCAAGCGCGAAAAGCGCATCATTTACCGCGTCGTCGCTATATCCCTTGGAGCGCAAATGTGACACTATCCGTATCTCTCCCCACAGCTTTGCGGCGCAACGCTCTGCCTCGCGCCTCGCGTTGCTCTCCTCGTTGAGAAGTCCGCGCGACTCAAGGCGCTCGGCGGCAATACAAGCATACGTTCTGTCAAACCCCTTCGCGACGAGCTTTGAGACCATCGCGCGCATTGAGCAGGAGCCGTAACCGAGAATATAAAGTCCTCGCTTATAGGCAGCGCATATCCGCGCTTCACCCTCAAGCAGATCGTAAAGCTCTCGGTCGCACTCTCCCTTACTTATACCGAGAGTCGCGTAGACGTCTGCCGAGATGACGAATTTCTCGCGCTGTATCTGCTCGCCCTCGCGTATCTCCAGGGACACGGCTATATCGTCGTTGCCCGATGCGGCTATCGAGGTTATAAATATCTGCATTAAAGCTCCTCTTCCATGGTGCGAATATCGAACTCGTCGTCATCGTCGTCAAGCTCAAATTCCTCCGCCGCCTCGGGAAGCGCGTCCTTCATAGCACGGATCTTGGCGTCAAGCTCAGCAAGGAATTCGGGCTTGCTCTCGATAAGCTTGCGGACGTTGTCCTTGCCCTGACCTATTCTCTCGCCCTCGTAGGAGAACCAAGAGCCGCTCTTCTTGATTATATCAAGCTGGATAGCGTAGTCTATGATCTCGCCCGAGCGCGATATTCCCTTGCCGTAGAGTATATCGAATTCCGCAGTCTTGAAGGGGGGTGCTACCTTGTTCTTGACCACCTTGCAGCGCACGCGGTTTCCGTAAATATCGTTGCCGTTCTTGAGCGAATCCACCTTGCGAACGTCTATTCTTACCGAGGAATAGAACTTGAGCGCGCGGCCGCCGGGGGTAGTCTCGGGGTTGCCGTACATAACGCCGACCTTCTCACGAAGCTGGTTGATAAATACCACGATGCTGTTGCTCTTGGAGATGATCGCCGAGAGTTTACGCATCGCCTGAGACATAAGGCGCGCCTGAACGCCGACAGTCGCCTGACCCATATCGCCCTCTATCTCCTGACGGGGAACGAGAGCTGCAACAGAGTCAACTACAACTATATCGACCGCACCCGAGCGCACGAGCTGCTCGGTTATATTGAGCGCGTCCTCGCCGCAATCGGGCTGAGAAACGAGCAGGTTGTTTATATCAACTCCGAGAGCCTTGGCGTAAACCGGATCAAGCGCGTGCTCGGCGTCAATAAACGCCGCCTCGCCGCCTGCCTTCTGCACCTCCGCTACGATGTGGAGCGCAACGGTTGTCTTACCCGAGGACTCAGGGCCAAAGATCTCAATAATTCTTCCTCTCGGAACGCCACCGATACCGAGCGCCAGGTCAAGTGCGATCGAGCCGGTGCTGACCGCCTGCACCTCCATCTGAGCGTTGTCGCCAAGTCTCATTACCGAGCCCTGACCGTGCTTCTTCTCTATCTGTGCGAGCGCCGTATTGAGCGCCTTTCTCTTCGCCTCGGCATCGTTTATGGGAGTTACGGGCGCGTCGTTCTTTTTCTTTGCAGTTGCCATTATAAATACCTCACAAATTCATTTGAAATTGGGTGTTAGTTGCCATCTTGGTACCATTATACACCCAATGCTCTCGCTTGTCAATAGTTTTTTAAAAATATTTTTCCGATTTCGGAATTATTTTCGTTTTTGAAGTTCGCAAACTGATTTTGATAACTTTAATTTTCCGTTTTCGCAAGAAAAGACCGAGTCAAGCGTTTGCTTAACTCGGTCTTTTTAGTTATTTTTCCACGGTTATCTCAACCGTCAGTATGCTCTTGCGCTTTACCCCGTTCTCGTCGGGATAATAGAAATCGCTGTATGCAAGCAGCGCCTTGTTCTCTGCTATCGGCAGGATAGTGCAGTTACAGCAGCTTCCCGCATATTCCCAGAAGTTCGGTCTCTCGGGAACTACATTTCCGAGTTCGCTTCTGTCGGCATCCGTCATTATCTCAAGCCTTGCGTTCCAGCTATAGCCCTCGTCGTCGCTCGCGTAAACGAAGATCCCGGGGCGCGTGATGACCGCAAGCGTTACGCCGCACTCAAGCCTCAAAAGCTGAGGAAGTGCGCCTCTGTCCTTAAAATACTCGGGTCTGCTCCAGTTCTTGCCACCGTCCGTAGAGCGAGCAAGGTAGGTCGGTCCCCATTCGGGCGTTCCGCCGAACACTCCGCAGGTGCGAAGCAGGCAGAGCATCGAGCCGTCGCCCATAAACTCTATCGATGGCTCTGAAAATCCGTCACGGATATACGCGAAGTGATCCTTCTCCGTGTCTCCCTCATATCTTATAAAGGAAACGCACTCCCAGCTCTCGCCGTTATCGGTAGATTTGAGAATATACGCGCCGCCCTTACCGGTATAAGCGGCAGTTTCGGGATCGCTCCCCTCCTTGTATTCTGCCGTCCAGAGCGTCTTTCCGTCAGGTCCGAGCTTGATGCGCGGACCGCTGTAAAGTCCGGGAGACGAGACGATAAGCTCTTCGTCATCTCCCTCCCAGGAGCTTTTATAAATGACGTTAGGATCGTAGATTCTGACGAGTCTGTTCTTCCAATCTACCCTCGCCTCGTACTCCGTAGGTCTGTCCTCACCCTTTTTCAAGCGAGTGAAGAGCAAGCCCTTCGGGCATATATCGTCGGGGAGAGTGTCAACGTAGTAGAGGTAATCAAACGAGCCGAAAACGTTAGTGGATATAGCCGCAGGAAACGGCAGAGTGTCCGCTTTCGTGCTTTTTTGCGGCAAAATATCGTCTGTCGGGATGCGGTAGTTTCCAAACCAGGTCGGGCGCTTCATGCCCTTTACGCTCTTCGGTGGGAAAGCCCTCGGCATAAGCATATCTCCGTCAGGCGTAGCGTAGCCCATCCTTGCGACGTCGTCTGCCGTAGCGGCTACCCAGCTTTTACCCTTATCGGTGCTTTTCAGATAAGACTTGCCGCCGTCTATCGCAAAGGGCGCGTCGTCCTCGCAGTGAATTGCGATCAGTATATTTCCGTCAGCGGTATTATAAAGCCACGGAAACTGCACGAACCCCCAATGAAGCTCCTCGGGGCGACCGCCCTGATAAACGCAGACCGCTTCATTTTTAGTGATCCTCATATCGCACCTCCAAGTGCCGTCAGTCTTCCTCGGTATATTCGGAAATATCTATTTTCTTAAGCTCCGCGTCGGGTATTCTGCCCTTGGTCTTCTCATAATAAGAAACGTTATTTCTCACCATAAACGCGAACTGCGCGTTAGGATTGCGCTTTTCCTTCTCGCAGACGAAAAGGAATTTGCGAAGCAGCTCCTCAGAGACCTTAAGCTCAAGATTCAGATTGTTTTTCATCTTTATTCTCTCTTATTTCTTTTTGTTTTTGGAGTTCTTGTTGTAGCCGTCCTTGTTCTTGCGAACCGTTCTGCTGTCCTTAGTGGTCTTCTTGTCAGCCTTCATAAGCAGGAACGCACCTACTGCGATGCCCACGATAACTACAACGAATACGATGACCATAATTACAGTTCCGGGCTTGATACCGTCGTCCTTGCCCTCGGACATGTCGCCTGTGACAGGTTCGGTAACCTCGGGAGTGGGCGCATCGGTCGCCTCCTCGGTAGCGTTCTTCGTATAGGTAAATTCTACTACGATAGCCTCGCCCTTAGCCTCTACCTCCTCGCTCGTCTTCTCGCCTACGGTGTAGCCTTCGATAACGGGAGCGGTAACGGTGAACTTCTCACCAAGCTCAAGCGTCTTTGCGCTTGGGTCGCGCTGTATCTCGTTGCCCTCGGAATCCTTGCAAACGATAGAAACGATAGAGGTATTGAGCGACTTCACACCGGTAGAATCTATGCCTGCGCCCTCGAATGCGCTCGCGTCAAAGCTTACGCCGGTGGTGTCCATTCTCAATAAATCAAGATTTTCGCACTCCTTGAAGGTCCACTTGCCGATTCTCTCTACCTTGCCTCTGAAGGTGATGATCTCAAGTCTGCGGCAGAATGCAAATGCGCGCTCACCTACCGAGGTAACGCTCGCGGGGACCTCAAGTGCAAGCACCGACTTGCAGCCCTCAAACGCGCTCTCGCCGATAGTCGTGAGAGTGTCGGGAAGTCTGATCTCGTCGAGCGCGGCGCAGAATGCGAACGAGCATTTTCCGATGCTCGTAACGCCTGCGGGAAGCTCAAGAGTCTTGAGCGCGGTCATACCGTAGAAGGCGTAATCACCGATAGAAGTAAAGGGAGCGTCGTCGGTGGTGACGACCTTCAGCTTTTCAACCGAGCCTCTAATGCTCTTCCACGGAACCGAGAGAGAATCCTCAGCGCTCGGAACGGCACCGCCGCCCGTGATGGTAAGCGTCTTGCTCTCCTTCTTATAAGACCAGGACACGTTCTCCCATTCGCCCTCAGCATCCTCTGCGGCGGTCTTGTTGGCACATCCGACGAAAAGCGCAAGCATCATTATAACGGCAAGCGCCAAAGCGATTATCTTAAAAAAATTCTTCATTTGAAAGCCCTTTCAAAACTAAAATTTACTATTTAATATATTTTACCACAACTCGCCAAATAAAGCAAGAGGTTTTTGAAAATGTTAATATTTTCACTATTATGAAATTATCCTCTTGACAAATCCATAAAAAAAGTTTATAATTAACATGTATCGTTATGCAAAATGGAGGTGTTACAAATGGACGATATCAAAATGAACAGCACACTTGAGCGACTCGTTGAGATCGCTAAGAATGAAGAGATCCCCGTATATACGATCGCCGTTTCGACTAAGGACGGCATTGAAAACGCAACCGTAAATCCCGGCAACCCCTGCCAGAACTCCTACTCGGTAGCTAAATTCTTCTCTGTTACCGCAGTTGGTATGCTTTACGATGACGGAAAGCTTACCCCCGAGGACAACCTTGCGGATATATTCGCTGAGGAATTCAAGGAATACGGCATCGACAGCACCCCTTGGAAGAAGGTAACTCTTCACCACCTTATGCGCCACAGAGCAGGCTTTGAGCACGGCTTCCTTGACATTGACGTTGAGGACTGCACCAAGTACGAAACTCAGGACTTTCTCAAGAAGGCTCTCTCCGAGCCCCTCGTTTACGAGCCCGGTGAGAAGTCGGTATATACCGACGCCGCATTCTACCTCGTTTCGAGAGTAGTTGCAAAGGTAAGCGGTATTCCGCTCGACAAGCTTCTTATCGATCGCCTCTTCAATAAGATAGACTGCAGAGAGGTAGCATTCTCCAAGTGCCCCGCAGGACACTTCATGGGCGCTACGGGTCTTTACATCCGCTCTCGCGATATGGTAAAGCTCGGCAGGATCTACCTTGACGGCGGCTGCTACAACGGTCAGCGCATCATCTCTGAGGAATGGATCAAGATGGTCATTGAAAACAATTACGAGCTCAACCGTTGCGGAAGCGGCTACGCTAAGGGCGGTATGAGAGGTCAGAAGCTCTACGTCAACTTCGAGAAGGATATTGCTATCGCTTGGCATTCCTATGACAACAAGGGCAAGACCGGTGCCTTCAACGAGGTACTTTGATCAGGATTTATTTAAAAATAAAATAAAAAACAAAAAAGGAGAAACCTATGAAGCTTTTCACCAGAATCATTTGTCTCCTCCTCGTTTGCTGCTTTATCGGCATGACTATGATCAGCTGTAAGAAGGATAAGCAAAACGGAGATAACGACGGTGAGAACAGTGACAACTCTTCAAATCAGACCGAAAAGCAGACCAACGAGTACGGCGAAGAATCCTTCTCCACCGTTGTTCCTACAAAGGATCTTGACTTTGAGGGAGAGCAGCTCACTATCCTCATCAGAGACAACGTTCAGAACTCTAGAGAATGGACTAAGGAAACCACTGAGGACGAGCTTGACGAGGCTATCGCAATGAGAAACTCTGCAGTTGCAGACACTCTCAATGTGCAGGTCGTATTCGAGCTTATTCCCTCCCCCAGCCACGATGCATACATCCAGGGCCTTAACTCGATGATCACCACCGACGTTGACTCGGATATGCACTACTACGACATCGGTTGTAACTTCTCTTACTACTGCACGTCCAGCGTTCTTCGCGGATATTCTGCGAACCTTCTCGACGACGTGTGGTTCCCCTACTTCGACTTTTCTCTCCCTTGCTGGAACCAGGCTATAGTTGAAGACACCACATTTAACGACAGACTCCACTACGTTGCAGGTGACATCAACCTTTCGATGTTCGACGCTGCTATCGTAATGTGGCACAACAAGACCCTCTACGATGCTAAGCGTGAGGACAACGACCCTGAGAACATCCAGGATCTCGCACTCGCAGGTCTGTGGACCTATGAGGACCTCTACAGATGGGCTTCCGTATTCTACGAGAACTCCAACGGAACCGAAGGCAGACAGGTTGACGATACATACGCTCTCTGTATGTACACCAACGACCCCTGCCCCGTAGATGCTCTCCCCTACGCTTGGGACCTTGAGTTCGTTATCGAGAACAACGACAAGACTCACAACTTCAACATCGAGGGTAACGAAAAGGCTGAGGAAGCTCTTAACAGATTCAGAAACCTCTTCAACGGTGTTGGAACTCAGAAGGACGAGTACCAGTGCTCCACCACCACCAAGAACTTCGCAGCAGGACGCTACATATTCTTCACCGACAGAATCTTCTGGAACACCGAGAACAATATGGCTATCCGTGAGATGGAAGACAAGTACGGTCTTCTTCCCCTTCCCAAGTACGATGCAGAGCAGGAGCAGTACGGTACTACCGCTCAGGACTACTACAATCTCCTTATGGTAATCGACCACGCTGAAAGCTCTGTTCCCACTAAGGGTGAGGCTGTGTCGGCTTACCTCCAGCTCTCCTGCGAGGAGTCCTACACAGGTGTTCGTGGTTACTACTTCAACCGTATCATCAAGCCTAAGTTCTTCGGAACCGACGACTCCGAGGGTACCGTAACCAAGTCTATCGCTCTCTTTGATATCATCGTTGATAACATCGAGTTCGACTACTGCACCATCTACTCTCCTCAGCTCAACAACGTAAACCACCTCTGGAGAGGCGCTTGCTACAGCGACAACACGCTTGAGTACAGATACCAGACCAACAAGGAGGCTTACGAAAAGGCTATCATGGAAACTGACGCTTGGCTCGGTCTCCGCGCTCCCATCGAGGAATAATATCCTTTATAAGTAAAGCAAACAAAATACGCCGCAGCTCATACGAGCTGCGGCGTTTATTTTTATTTGTCAGACCTTGAACATAAGGTCTCCGTAGGAAGGAAGCGGCCAGTAGTCAGACGACGTGAGCTTCTCCATCTCGTCAACGAACTCGCGCAGGCGGTTCATAGAGGGAATGACCGTGTCTCTGTACGCCTCGGCGCGAGCGACACAATCGGGAATAGCCGCGGCAACCTTCTCGCTTGCCTCGAGCTTAGCGAGAACGTGGTATGCCTTGTAGGTAAGGTCAGAGAGCTTCTGAACGATGTCTCTCTCTACCGCGCAGGAGCCGGGAAGAAGCTTCTCCTTGGCGTTGGCACCGGTCGCTACGTCACCCATATAACGATTGACCGCAGGGATTATATCTCTGCCCGCCATCTCTATCATAGTCAGCGCCTCAATATTGATTATCTTTGAGTAATTCTCAAAGAATATATCCTGTCTCGACCTTATCTCGACCTCGCTCATAACTCCGTGGTCGCCAAAGAGCTTGATATTTTTGGGAAGATCAAAGCACTTGAAGGCATCTACAGCGTTCTTGAGATTGAGAAGTCCGCGTGCCTCAGCCTCTTTCTCCCATTCGTGAGAGTAGCCGTTGCCGTCGAAGATTATGCGCTTGTGAGCCGTAAAGGTCTCCTTGATAAGCGCCTTGAGCTCGCGCTGGAAATCCTCCGCGCACTCAAGTCTGTCGGCAAACTGACGGAAGCTCTCGGCAACCGCCGTATTGAGCACGACGTTGGGAAGTGCGATGTTCTGCGACGAGCCGAGCATTCTGAACTCAAACTTGTTGCCCGTAAAAGCAAACGGAGAGGTACGGTTTCTGTCTGTGGTATCCTTTCTGAAGGTGGGGATCGAGGGGATACCGAGATCCATCATTCCCGCCTTTTCGCCCTTATAATCCGTATCGCTGATGATAGCGTCGATTATATGCTCAAGCTCCTCGCCGACGAAGATCGAAAGTATTGCGGGGGGCGCCTCAGCCGAGCCGAGACGGTGATCGTTGCCCGCGTATGCTACCGAGATGCGAAGCAGATCCTGATAATCGTCGACCGCCTTGACGATCGCCGCGAGCGTGAGCAGGAAGATGACGTTGTCGGCAGGGGTTTTGCCCGCGTGAAGCAGGTTCTTACCGCCGTCTGTAGAGAGCGACCAGTTGTTGTGCTTACCCGAGCCGTTAACGCCCGCGTATGGCTTCTCGTGAAGCAGACAAACGAGTCCGTGCTTCTCGGCGATCTTCTTCATATATTCCATTATGAGAAGGTTGTTGTCGACCGCGAGGTTGGTCTTTACGTAAACGGGAGCAAGCTCGTGCTGAGCGGGAGCCGCCTCGTTGTGCTTGGTCTTGGCGTGGATACCCATTCGCCAGAGCGCCTCGTCAAGATCAGCCATATAAGCGCTGATGCGAGTCTTGAGAGGGCCGAAGTAGTGGTCCTCAAGCTCCTGTCCCTTGGGGGAGTGAGCGCCGAAGAGCGTTCTGCCCGTATAGAGCAGATCTTTGCGCTTATCGTAAAGCTTCTTGTCGATTATAAAATACTCCTGCTCTGCTCCGACGGTGGTATTCAGACGCTTTGTGGTAGTATCGCCGAAGAGTCTGAGAATTCTCAACCCTTGCGTGCTGATCGCGTCCATAGAGCGCAGAAGCGGTGTTTTCGTATCAAGCGCCTCGCCCGTATAAGAGCAGAAGGCGGTAGGTATATAGAGCGTTCCGTCCTTTACAAAAGCGTAAGAGCCGGGATCCCATGCGGTATATCCTCTTGCCTCAAAGGTAGCGCGAAGTCCGCCCGAGGGGAATGAGGAAGCGTCAGACTCACCCTTGATAAGCTCCTTGCCCGAGAATTCCATAACCACGCGGCTGTCTCCGTCGGGGGAAAGGAAGGAATCGTGCTTCTCTGCAGTAAGACCCGTCAGAGGCTGGAACCAATGCGTGTAGTGCGTAGCGCCCTTCTCTATTGCCCATTCCTTCATTGCGGCGGCAACGGGGCCCGCTATTGACGCGTCTATAGTCTTGCCCGTAGCGATAGTCTTGCTCAGGGACTCGTAAATATCCTCGGGCAAGCGCTCGCGCATAACGTCGTCATTGAAAACCATACATCCGAACATCTCGGGTACGCTCTTAACCATCTTCTCACCTCTGTATCCAGAAGCGCAAGGCTTCTTTAGAAAATAATAAATATGCACTAATTATATACCACTTCGCCTCTCTTGTCAAGAGTTTTTTGTTCCCAAATTCCAAAAGCTCTCACCATATTCGCCCTCAATATATACTTCCTTGATATTCATAAACTTCACCCAGTCCCAGAAGAGCTCGTCAGCGTCCTCTACGCTACATATCGCGCGAAGCTCTCGTGAGCGGCAGAGCGTCTCGTTCTCTGCTCTCCAGCTCTCCCATAAGCTCTTCAGCGTATCGCGTGAGCGAGCGATCCCAATTCTATCCTCTGTCCCCGTAAGCAGTGCCGACAACCGTGAAAATTCGAAGCATAGGAGGTCACATCTTGGAAGATATGATGCGCCGAACAGAAGTGCGGGTGAGGAGATCAGCACTCCTTTAGCGATATATCCGTTGAACTCCCTACCCTCCTTCAAAAGTCTGCAGAAGCACCCGTGCAGAAGTGCGAATGCGCGCTCTGCCTCGCTCTGCGAGCAAATGCCGCCGAGCATGAGCGACATATTTCCGTACACCGCAGCCCTGAAGATAGCCTCTGCCGAATCGCAAAAGCGACGCTCTTCCTCCTCGGAGCTCTCTTTAGGTGAATCGAGTATCACTGCGAGAGACGAGGTACAAAGAGACTCGGAGAGTGCCAAGGCGCTCTCAAGCAGCTCTCCGCCGTCACCGAGCACATCGCATTCGCATAATACTCCGCAGGAGTCGGTGCGCAGGGGCGGTAGCTCTCTGCAAAAGCGGCTTATTCTGACCCCACCATGCGCCGTCCCGTCTGACAGCGGCGCTCTGTAGCCACACAGCGTTTCAAGCTGAGGATCTATTATAAGCTCTCCCCTCTGCCCGTCAAGCAGGGCGAGTCTCCCCTCAAGCGAGCGAGAGATGAAGCTCCTCTCGGGGAGCAGAAAATAGGGTGTACCAAGCTCGCATAGCGCGCCGAGCAGGGCGTCGGGCGTACCTTGCTCACAGACCGCCGCCGCGATGCCACAAAAGAAAGAGCCTCCGAGGAGCGCCAGCGCGCGCCTCAACGAATCCTCGCCCTTGAAATAAACTATGCTCCGCTCACCGTCGATCCCTACACTACCAAAAAACCTCAGCCTTCCCACCGAGATATCCGCCGCAAAGCGCTGCGGCATACCGCATATCCTGATCTCACCGCTATTGATACCACTCATCATCTTCCCCCAAAAGCAGCATTTTGAGTTAGTTTTTACGCGCCGTGCGGAATATATGTAAATTTTCAAAAAAATTTTATAAAAAACGAAAAAAAGTGAGACAAAAGTCGAAAAAAGTGCTATAATATAGTTAATTAAAATTTTTAACCCAAGGAGACGAAAAAATGAAGATCATCGTAACGAAAAATTATGACGAAATGTCCAAAAAAGCGGCTGAGCTTATGGCAGAGATCATCAAGAACAAGCCTGATTGCGTTCTCGGTCTTGCGACCGGAGACACGCCTATCGGCATGTACAACGAGCTCGTTGCCAAGTACGAGGCAGGCGAGATAGATTTTGCGGCAGTTCGCTCTATAAATCTTGACGAATACTACCCCATCTCTCCCGACAACGACCAGAGCTATCGCTACTTTATGAATAAGCACCTCTTTGACAGAGTCAACATCGACAAGGCGAACACCCGCGTTCCCGACGGAACTGCCGAGAACGTAAGAGAGTTCTGCTCTGCTTACGAGGCACACCTCGACGCGCTTGGCGGCACCGACGTTCAGGTTCTCGGTATCGGCAGAAACGGTCATATCGGCTTTAACGAGCCCGACGCTGAGCTTGAGAGATTCACTCACCTCGTTGAGCTTACCCCCGACACCATCGAGGCTAACTCCCGTTTCTTCGCATCCGAGGCTGAGGTTCCGAAGCACGCGCTCACGATGGGTATACATAGCGTTTTCAAGGCTCGCAAGATCCTTCTCCTCGCATCGGGCAAGAACAAGGCGGCAGCTATCAACGCGCTCGTTAAGAGCAATATCACGACATCCTGCCCCGCAACTCTCCTCTGCCTCCACCCCGACGTAACCGTCATCTGCGACGAGGACGCTTACTCGCTCGTATAGCCGAAGGGAGCCGAACTCATACGCCCTGCGGCGAGAATTTTTCGCGTCTTCTGCCAAATCTCGCCTCGCAAGATGTGTATCTTGCTTCGACTCGCTTTGACAAAATCCATCAAATAATTCAACGCCGGAGGGTGCTGCGCAGTTTTGCGCGAGCAAATATTTCGCAGATGCAAAGAGAAACTGCGAAGCAATATAAGATATTGCGAGCATTTTTTCTGCAGCAGGTGCAGATATTTGCCGCTCAAAACCGTGTGAGTTCGGCTCTCTTCGGCTATAAGGCAAAAAGTTAGATCAAGAGACACAAGGCCGCGATTTGCTACTTTTTTAAAAAAGTAACACAAAAAACTTTAATAAAGAAAAAGCTTGAGTAGGAACTGCACACCGCGTGCAAGGTTTTTGCTCAAGCTTTTTGATTAAAGATACATTTTATTTCAGCAAGTCATCCTGAGTGAGCGAAGCGAGTCGAACTTTTGGGAGGGTGAGCGTTAATATAGCGAACCCGAGCAAAAGCGAAAATTGCCAAGGCAATTTTCGGGATCTACAAAAAGATTTGGTTGTCTTGAGTTACTTAATGTTACTTTTACCTCTCAGGCGGTTTGTAAGCTGAATATATAAGAAGGCGAAAAGACCTCTCAGGCGGTTACCTGTTTCGCTTCGCTCAACGGCAAGTTTGCAATGCAAACATTGCGAGTCCACCTCTCCTGAAAGGAGAGGCTTTTTGTTGGTAGGGGTCGGCGCCTAAACGTTTGCAAAGCAAACTTTACGCTGAGCGAAGCGAAGCAGTTCGACAGACCCGTTGCTGAACATAGTCTTACACAAAGCCTTCTCCAGTGGGAGAAGGTGCCGAGCTTTAGCGAGGCGGATGAGGTGTAAAAGGAGAAAAATTAAAAAATAGACACCTCATCCGTCAGACAGCTCCGCTTTGCTCCGTGTCTGCCACCTTCTCCCACTGGAGAAGGCTTGATTATGGGTCTCGCTTTGCGATCTGGCGTTATCTTTATTGACCGTAAGGGAGTGGCCTTCCCACCCGAGATTTTAGGGCAGTCGAGGACGCCTGTCCCTACGGGATTAGGTAAAAATTTTTGATATTTTATTTTTGGCAAAAAGGTGTTGACAAAGTTAAATTTTGGTGCTATACTTAGATAGTCGCGAGACGAAATATTTGAGAAAGGAGGCAAAAGAAAATGACCAATATGCTTTTTGATAAGAAAAGTGTAAATTTGCGGATGAGTACTCTTATGCCTTCCTTGAGGAGCTTCTCAAAGTAAGAATAATTGTACGCATCCGCATCGGGTGCGTTTTTGTTTTTCACTACGACACCTGAAGGGGTGTTTTTTGTTTTGCCCCTCAACGAAAACAAAAATAAATCGAAAAGAGGACAAATATCTTCACTAAATTGTTGACAAATTGATTTCAATATGTTAGAATAAAAACGCTACACAAAGTTAATATTTGATCCGAAGGGGTATCTGTTTTTATTTTTGGTAAAAGCGCATACTCTTCTGTTTTCGTACCCTTTTTGGATCAAGAAAACTTTGTGTAGCAACAAACAGAGGTGCGTTTTTCGGTGCGTCTCTGTTTGAGGCGCACTTTTTTTGTTTTATGCAAGCATTCTGCTTGCACGGAGGTATTTTGATTTGAAAAAGGAGAACAAGGAAAAGAAAGAAAAAAAGAAGAAATTGCCGCTCAGACGGACTATCGCGAACAATATGTTTGCTCTGAGGGCCATCTGGGCGGCGTCTCCGATATATCTGGCGGTCTATCTCGGCTCGTCATTTGTTTACGGAATTATTGAATTTCTGAGCGAGGGCTATCTGCTCAGAATGATAGTCAACGGCATCGACGAGGGAAAAAGCGTTGAGTCTATCGTGCTCTTCGTGCTGATACTTGCGTCGATAAGCCTTGTTACATACACGGCGCTGAGCTGGTTCTGGAACGTCATCTCGCCCGTAAAGCAGCGCCGAGTGAGCGCTTACATCGAGAAAATGCTCTTTAAGAAAGCGGCAGAGGTCGAGCTTGCCTGCTACGAAAATCCCGTATTTTACGACAAGTACGTAAGAGCGATGGACGAGGCGTACGACAGGATAATGAAGGTAATGCGAACGCTCGACAGTCTTATTTCAAGACTTATCGCGCTATCTGCGAACTCGATACTGCTCTTTATCATCGATCCCGTGCTGATACTCTTCGGTCTGTTCCCTCTCGTCTTAGGGATATTCCGCAGACTTGAGAATATCGCGAGCCACGATCTTGAGTCAGAGCGAAAGAAGGTCAATCGCCGTGCCGCATACGTCAAGCGCACCTTCTATCTCGGCGAGTACGCCAAGGAGATGCGAAGCGGCGGCATGTACGGCAATATGCTTCGCGATCTGCGCGACACCTTCGGCGAGTACAAGCGCATAACCAAGAAATACGGCGCGAAGCGCGCGATATACGGCTACGTTCAGCGCTTCGGTCTTGAGGTCGTTACCATACTCGGAGCAACTCTCTACTCGGTGTGGAGCGCGATGTGCATCGGCAGTGCGAACGGCGGTATGTCGATCGGAGACTGTATAGTAGTCATCGGCTCTATCGGCACTATCTCCTACTGCCTTAACAATCTCGTACAGAACTTCGCGGAATTCGGTGAGCACGCGCTCTTCCTTGAGGACGTGCGCTACTTTCTTGACTACGAGACAAAGCTCGTCGGCGGAAACAAAAAAGCGCCCGATGAGAGTGTAGTGCTTGAGGCGAGGGGAGTTTCCTTCAGATACGACGGAAGCGACAAGGACACTCTCCACGACGTAAGCTTCACGCTACGCAAGGGCGAGCGAGTCGCGCTTGTCGGCAGTAACGGCTCGGGAAAGACCACGCTCGTAAAGCTTCTGCTAAGACTATACGACGTCAGCGAGGGCGAGATACTGCTTGACGGGGAGAATATAAAGGAATACGATCTATCGTCCTACCGCGACTGCTTCGGCACGGTATTTCAGGATTTCAAGATGTTCTCGATGAGTGTCAAGGACAACGTACTGCTCCGTCCGTCAGAGAAGGACGAGGACGAAAAGGTGCTGAGCGCCCTTCGCGAGAGCGGCGCGTACGCGAGAGTTGAGAGAATGGACAAGGGTATTGACACCATTCTCACTCGCGAGTTTGACGACAAGGGCGAGAACCTTTCGGGCGGCGAGCAGCAGAAGCTCTCACTCGCGCGCATCTTTGCCGACAGAACACCCTTCGTTCTGCTCGACGAGCCCTCAAGCGCGCTTGATCCGATAGCCGAATACACTATGTTTGAGAATATGATGCGCGCCACCGAGGGCAGAAGCGTTATATTTATTTCTCACCGCCTCTCGTCTGCCGTGCTTGCCGACAGAGTCTTTCTTATGGACGGCGGCACTATCGCCGAGATCGGCACGCATGCTGAGCTCATGGCGCTTGGCGGCAAGTATGCCGAGATGTTTCATAGACAAGCCGAGAACTATCTCGGCGAGTCTTACGAGGAAAGCGAGGTGAGCGCAAATGGCTAAAAGACCGAGACAGAAGCTTTCAAGAATAATCAGAAACAACGTGATTATGATAGGCAAGATCGCCAGATACACCCCTCTCTACTTCGTATTTATGATAATAGAGGGAATCGTGTGGGGACTGATAAACTCAGCCGTGGCGATATTCAACTACAATCTGCTCAACGCCGTCGATACGGGGCTTGAGTTCTCGTATGCGGCAAAGATAATCGGCGGTATGGCGCTCTTCTACGCGCTCGCCTACGGCTTTGATAAGCTCTATTGGTGCGTTATCAATCCCCTGCTCCGTCAGAAGCTGCATCTCCGTATGCACGAGGAGCTTTTCGTAAAATCCCGCTCGCTCGATCTCTCCTGCTTTGACGATCCCGAGTTCTATAACGATTTCGTCTGGGCAATGAACGAGTCGGACACCCGTGCGATAGAGGTCATTGAGGACACGGGCAAGCTGATAAACCGAATAGTCAGCTCATTTGCCACTTTCGGCATACTTTTCACGGTCGATACCGTGATCGCGCTGATACTCTTCACCTCTTCGGTGATAACCGTAGTGGCTAATCTCATCGGCAACAAGGTAAGCTTCAAGCACAGTAAGGAATCAAATCCGCTCTGGAGAAAAAAGAGCTATATCAACAGAGTCTATCACCTTGCCGATCACGCCAAGGAGCTGAGGATCAGACATGCCGACGAGCTTCTTATGAAGGAGTACGACGACAACACCGAAGAGATAATCAAGGTGGATAGGAAGTACGGAAAGAAATACTTCCTGCTCTACGGTCTGAGCTGGAATACGCTTGGAGATATTTCCTTCTATGCGATCATTCTCTATATGATATATCTTCTCGCATCGGGAGATATGCTTGTCGGAGAGCTCGCGGCGAGCGTGAGCGTGGTATGGAGTGCGAGATGGATGCTGACCGACTTTACCGAACGCCTTACCAAGTACCCCAAGCACTCGCTTTATATCGAGAAATATCTTGAATTTATGCGCTTTGAGCCGAGGATCAAGGGCGGTATTACCGAGATCCCCGAGTTTGAGAGCCTTGAGCTGCGTAACGTAAGCTTCTCCTACGAGTTCTCTGCCCACCCGAAATATCAGTTCCACGAGGCTGATCACGTGGTGGCAAAGGCTGACGGAGAGGGCAAGGACGCGCTTCGCGACGTAAATATGACCATCCGCAAGGGCGAAAAGATCGCTATCGTTGGCTACAACGGCGCGGGCAAGACCACGCTTATCAAGCTTATAATGCGCTTCTACGACGTGTCCGAGGGCGAGATACTCTACAACGGCGTGAACATCAAGGAATACGACCCCGAAGCCTACAGAGAGCGCATCGGCACGGTCTTCCAGGATTATAAGATATTCGCGACCTCGCTTGCAGAGAACGTGCTTGGCAGAGAGTATAGCGAGGGCGACGACGAGCAGGTGCTCTCAGCGCTCAGCGCGGCTGACTTTGACGAGAAGCTCTCAAGGCTTGAGGGTGGAATACAGACGCACATGACGCGCGAGTTTGACGACAAGGGCGCTAACCTTTCGGGCGGAGAATCGCAGAAGGTAGCGATAGCGCGCGTGTTCGCGCGTGAGTACCCTATCGTCGTTATGGACGAGCCCTCAAGTGCGCTTGACCCGATGGCAGAGTACAATCTCAATCAGTCTATACTTCACAAGACCGAGGACAAGACGGTGATATTTATCTCTCACCGCCTCTCCACCACGCGTATCGCGGACAAGATATATATGTTCGATACGGGACGTCTGATCGAAGAGGGCAGCCACGAGGAGCTTCTTCTCGCGGACGGCAAATACGCCGAAATGTTCAGACTGCAATCGCAGAATTACAGATCTTAAATAATAAAAATACCCCCGTGAAACGGGGGGTATTTCAGTTTCGGGCATAGCCCTAATACTACAGGCTACGCACAAGTGCGTCTTTTATTGGCCTGTCAGCCATGCATTTGTTACGAAACCCCGCTCAAGCGGAACTAAAATCAAGCCTCCCTTGTGTAAAGGGAGGTGGCACGGCTTGCCGTGACGGAGGGATTGTAAAAAGCGATAATCTACACAAAACAATCCCTCAGTCAGCTTCGCTGACAGCTCCCTTTACACAAG
>JAFVRA010000081.1 GCA_017504545.1 Clostridia bacterium
AATTCAAAATGGGTCTGCTCAAACAAGATAAATAACGGAGCTGATTCCTGTCCATCCTTCCCTATTTACGAATCCGAGATCAAGCCGATCCTTTTTGAAGTCTTCAGCGAAACAAGAGTTGACGTTGAAGCCTTGATCACGGACCGTCGAGGACGCCGGTCCCTACAAACAATACATACCCTTCATTAAAGTTCTTTGGCGCCACACTTTCTTTCAAGAAAGGTGGCAAAATCGCGTCCTCGCGTCACCCTAACTAACTTCCCCTCAAAACGTAGGATTATTGAGGAACCAATCGCCGTTTTCGTAAACGATGGTGATCTCGCTATTGATCACTTTATCGGGGTTTGATGGCAGGTAGGAGTCGATAGAAATTCTCACGAGCTTCTTATTTGAGCTGAGCTTATTGATCTTCGCGGTCTCAAACAGGAAAACTCGCTTCTCAACCTTCATCGTCTCGTAGGTATTCGACTGCGCGAGCAGAAACGAGCCGTTTGAAGCGGTGGTCTCAAAAAACTTAGGCGGTTCAACTAATCCACCCGACGAAATTCCGTCAAAGAGGCTTGTGTAGATCGAGGTCGTGTAGCTGAGCGAATAGACCGACTCGGCAAGCTTCTTGATGTCGTCAACCGTCCTGTACTTCGCGTCAAGGCGCACGTAATCGTAGCCTGCGGCATCAGCCGACGTGTAATAGAAATCATAATGCTCTTCCTCGTAAGGAACCGTGTAGCAATAGCGCTTCTCGCTCACGCTTGAGTAGATCTCCTCGTAATAAGTCGCGTTGTCGCCGTCCTTTGCGGGAAATTTTGCCTTCAGCTCGTCGGTACTCATCTCTACCTTTGAGACGAACGCGTAGGCAAAGTCCTCAAGATAAGAGTCGCGGTATGCAACTACCGTATTCTCGTCGTCGAGCGCGTAATAGTAGTATATCAGACGCTCCTTTTCCTTGCCGTCGGTACTCGTAATGTATTCGCCCGTGTGTATTACCTCGGTGCTCGATTTCGGGTCGCTGACGTGCGGATAGGTCGGAAGTCCCTCGCCGAAGAGTATCACGTTGACCTCGTGCGAGTCCTCGATAAGCTGACGGAAGCGCGCCTCGATCTCCTCGTATTCGGGGGGCGCGGAGCAGCTTCTTATAATGAATATCGAGCTTATCAAGAGCGCAACTGCCAGGATAAGCACAATAATTCTCTTTATCATTCCTGATCTCATTATTCACCTCGCGGCTGCTTTTTGGTAAATACCAGCAGCTTGCTTAAAATATAGTTGACTATAATCACCACAACGGCGGCGACAAGCTTCGCGGCTATCTCGTTTAAATTCCACTCTCTGCCGAGCAGAGTAAGGCTATTGAGCATGGGGAGAAGACTTGAGAGCGCGAGCGCGCCGAAATAGGTTATCAGATAGTCAAGGAAAAAGGTAAGCACTCTGCCGCCTGCAAAGACGGGGAGCTGCTTATATATCGGCTTGTCGCGGTCGGCGTCGGTGAACACCCATTTTCTGTTGGTGAAAAATGCGAAAAGCACCGCCGCAACCCATTGAATCACCTGCGCTGTCGTGTAGATAATCAGGTATTTCGCGCTCGAGGTATCCTCGGCGGGAAGTCCCAGTACCCCTTTGCCTACAAGGAGTACCGAGAAATATACCGCCCAGCCGACGAGCGTAGTCAGTACCCCGAAAAAGAGGTATTTTATGATCTCTTCGTATTTAGAGTATAGCTCCTTCAGTTTCATTTTTTGTCCTTCTGCGCTCCGAGCGCCCTGACCTTCTCACCGTACTCGCGCGCGGCTTGCTCGGTCTTGTTTTCTCCTGCCTTATAGTACTGTCTGCCCTTCAAGTCGTTTGGCAGGTACTGCTGATCTACGTAGTGTCCGGGGTAGGAGTGCGGATATTTGTAGCCCTTAAAGAGCGGGCTCTGCAGATGTCGCGGTATTTCTCTGCCCGCGCCTGCCTCAACGTCAGCCATAGCCGCGTCGATAGCCGCCTCAGCCGAGTTTGACTTGGGCGCTGTGGCAAGAAGTATAGCCGCGTTGGCAAGTGGAATTCTCGCCTCGGGCATACCAAGTTCCTTAGCCGACTCGCAAGCCGCGCGAGTTACGCTTACTGCAAGCGGATAGGCAAGTCCGATATCCTCTGACGCGATGACCTGAAGCCTGCGGCAGACCGAGATCAGCTCGCCGAGCGAAAGCAGCTTTGCAAGATAGAACACCGCGGCGTCGGGATCTGAGCCGCGAATCGATTTTTGCAGGCAGGAGAGCAGATCAAAGTGGGTATCGGTGTCGAAATTGCCGATCTTGACGTTGAATTCGTCAACTACCTCGATAGTTATCTCGCTCTCAGCCGAGAAAAACGCGTTTTCAAGCACGCCGATAGCGTGGCGCACGTCGCCCGAGGTGCTTTTTGCAATATAAAGAAGCACGTCGTCGCTCACGGTGCGAATAAGCCCCGATTGTTCCTCAAGAAAGATGAGTGCCCTCTTGAGCGCGCCGATGCACGCGTCAGGCTTTACGGGCTTGAACTCAAAGAGCGAGGAGCGCGAGATTATCGCGTTATATACGTAAAAATGAGGATTTTCGGTGGTGGAAGCTATCAGCGTGACTCTTCCGTCCTCGATGTACTCAAGGAGAGCCTGCTGCTGCTTGCGGTTAAAATACTGTATCTCGTCTATGTAGAGAAGAATTCCCGAGCGTGTGAAAATACTGTCGGTTGACGAGAGTATCTCCTTGACGTCAGAGAGAGAGGCTGTCGTCGCGTTGATGCGGTGGAACGCCATGTCGGCATTTCTTGCGATTATCTCTGCGGCGGTGGTCTTTCCCGTGCCGGGAGGGCCGTAGAATATCATATTCGTCAGTCTGCCTGCCGTGATCATTCGGCGCACGACTCCGCGCTCTCCGAAAAGATGGTCTTGTCCGACGATGTCGTCAAAGCTCTTCGGGCGGATAGCGTCGGCGGTTCTGATATTGTTCATGTCGTCTCCTTTCGGCGTGTGTCTTTGCTGAGGATCTTACTTTTTGAATGTGCCTATAAAGCTGTCAATATAGGTCAGTACCTTTGGCAGTACCAGTAGTACTGCAATAAAAGCGATGCAGAGTATTACTATACCGATGATCGCCGCTGTCCAGCTAAAGCCCTTTCCGTCAAACTTATGCTCTGCCATGTCGCAAAGCTCCTCGGGTATATAAAAGTGGTCGCTCTTTGCGTCAACTCTGTACGTAAGCTCGCGGAATTTCGGGAGCTTTTCGTCGCTCTCAGCGCGCTTTTTCTCATACTCGGCGCGTCTTTCCTCTTGAGCGCGGTAAAATTCGTCCTCTTCGACGCATCTTACCACTCTGCGAAGGCTCGCGCTTCCCTGCAGCGCGCTTTTTATAAGCGGATTTTTTGTAAATCCGAGCTCGGAGATCGTCTTTGCACTCTCTGCCGAGCGGCATCCGCCCTCCTCCGAGAGCATTTTTCTTACCGCGCCGCCAAGTACCTGCTTGTTGTACGCCATATAAAGACAGCCGATGACAGCTCCGATGAATATTCCGAGGACTATCACGCGCACCGACGTTACCGTGCCGGTGTCAAGTCCGAGGTTCTGATAGTTTGAGTCAAGGGCTAAATAAACGTCATAGTAAAAGAATTCCCAGAGCTTCCTAAAAAACTGAAAAATTCCGTTTTCCTCTCCGGGTACGGTTAATGCAAATATGTTCATATTTTCTCCTGTTGGGAAGATAGTTGAAAGATAGTTTGTGTTAGGATTTTTCTCTTCTTTTTTGAAAAAAAGAAGCAAAAAACTTTTAATGAAGGGTATGTATTGTTTGTAGGGACCGGCGTAGCGTAGCGACGCGAGCGTAATGAATGACAACACGGTGTGTTGTCAGAACGTGAGCGCGACCGAGCCGCAGCGAGACCCCCGACTGCCCGTGAAACCAATTTTAAAAATATCAATTTTTCTAAGGAAGAGTTTTCGGACACCTCACCGGTACCGAAAACTCTTTTGATTTTGTTTATAAACGGCGGCAGCAAGCCACCGCCCTACGAGCATAATTTGGAGCATCAATCAAATCTTGTAGGGGACGACGTCCTCGGCGTCCCACGCAAAACGCAATGAATTTTATAAACGGCGG
>JAFVRA010000082.1 GCA_017504545.1 Clostridia bacterium
CGTTATCGTTACGAAAGCTGTGGGGTCTATCTTTTGAATTATCTCGTTTGCAGAATATAGCTTACGGGAGGGAATAACGCACATAACGCCAAGCAGTTTCTGTCCCATGTGTCCTGTTTCAACGAGGTTCATAGTTACGCCTGCCTCAAGATCTCCCAAGAGAGCGCGGCGGATCTCTTCGTATTTTTCGGATATAACGTAGAGCTGTATCTGAGATTTACCAAAGATCATTACCTGATCGAGTATTACCGATTGCATAATAACAAGGATAATACCAAGAAGAACACTGTTAGCTGGGAAGAAGAATATCTGTGTGCCGAGAATTATGAAATCTGTGATATAAACGAATACCGCGAGGGGAAGGTGGAACCACTTGTAAAGGCAGAGGTTGATAACGTCAACGCCACCCGTGGATCCTCCGACTCTGAATACAAGACCGCCCGAAATTCCAACGAGCGTTCCCGCAAATAAGACCGCGATAAGCGGATCGTCGGTCATATTCTCTATTCCGGGTATTCTCTGCATTATAGCAAGAAAAATAGGATAGATGATAGAGCTTGCTATCGTTTTGAAGAAAAACTCTTTCCCCAAGAATATAAGTCCGATGAACAAGAGAATTATATTGAGAATAAGAATGGCTGTGGCAGGCTCTATAGGTAGCGAGTCTCCTACGAGTCTGTCAAGGAGAATTCCTATTCCTGTAGTACCACCCATAATGATATTGTGTGGAATTATGAATGCTGCTACCAAAAATGCAAGAAGAGCGTTGCCCACGAGCATACAGACCGTTGTAGTCAGCGGTTTTTTTATTTTGCGGATAAATTCTTTCATAGTCTTCCTTTCTTTGAAGGATAATCGTCCGTATAGATATATTATACCCCAAATTCAGTCGAAAGTCAACTCATTTGCGAAGATATTGCGATTTATTCTCACATAGAAGTTACGGTAGAAACATATATTATTCCGAGGTGATGATATATGAAAAGAGAAAGAGGGGCAAAACAAACTGTCCTGATAAAGAGAATATCAAAGGGAATTTGCGGCGTGTGCTTGATCCTTGCGCTCGCTCTTGCGCTGACGAGTCTGCCCGTAGGCGCTATGCCTACCGAAAACGGCGCTGAGAGCGATCTCGGGCTTGATTGCAAGTCCGCAATACTTATCGAGGCGTCAACGGGAAAAGTTCTTTACGAGCAGAATACCGACGAGGCTCTTCCGCCCGCATCGGTGACCAAAGTAATGACCTTGCTTCTCGTAATGGAGGCAATAGAGGCAGGGAAGATAAAATACAGCGATACGGTCCGAGCGAGCGCCAACGCCTGCTCTATGGGCGGTTCGCAGATATTTCTTGAGGAAAACGAGGAGATGAGCGTTGAGGATCTCATCAAGAGCGTCGTGATCGCGTCAGCCAACGATGCGGCAGTTGCGCTTGCAGAGTACGTTGCGGGTACGGAAGAGGCATTCGTAAAGCAGATGAATGAAAAGGCGCGCGCTCTCGGAATGAAGAACACTAATTTTGAGAACACCAACGGCCTTGATGATACCGCCAAAAATCATTTTACCTCGGCTCGTGATATAGCGATAATGTCACGTGAGCTGATAAAATATCCCAAAATAACAGAGTACAGCTCTATTTGGATGGATAGCATCAGAAACGGAGAGTTCGGGCTTACCAACACTAACCGCCTCGTGCGCTTTTATAAGGGTGCGACGGGACTCAAGACGGGATCTACCTCTAAGGCGGGCTTTTGCATAAGCGCGACCGCAGAGCGTGACGGAATGAGCCTTATATGCGTTATAATGGGTGCTCCGAGCAGAGACGTGCGGAACGCCGCGGCAACCTCTTTGCTTGATTACGGCTTTGCAAATTATTGCATTTATAAGACTGAAAAAAAGGACTTTGCCGATATACCCGTTTCAAAGGGCTGTGCGCCTACTGTAGATGCCGAATGCTCAGAATTCTCGGCGGTAATGAAGAAAAGTGATAGCGGCGAGGTGAAGATGACCGTTGATCTGCCTGAGAGGCTAACGGCACCGATAGAGAAGGGAGAGGTAGTCGGAGAGGTGATGTTCAGCACCGGAGAGACAGAGCTTGGGCGAGTAGAAATAGTGGCAAATGAGAGTGTTGACGGGATGAGCTTTGGCAATATGATCCTTGCTATACTCGGAAAGTGTGCATTGATAATGTGAAATTGCGATACTTTGTGTAAAAACAAACTGATTTGTAAAAAAGTTCTCTAAAAGTTCACAATTTGTTCAAAAATTAAACAATGTAATATTGTATAATTATAAAATCAATATATAAAAACTGAGAGGTACAAAAATGACAATCAGATTGAATGATACCTATATTAAGCCTTTTATCGACGAGGCAGAGCTTTCTGCGATCAAGGCTGACGTTACCGCTGCTCATAAGACCTTGCTTGACGGCAACGGTGAGGGCAACGATTTTCTTGGTTGGGTAGATCTTCCCAACGCTTACGACAAGGAAGAGTATGCAAGAATCAAGGCTGCGGCTGCGAAGATCCAGAAGACCTGCGACGTTTTCGTAGTTATCGGTATCGGCGGCTCTTATCTTGGCGCAAGAGCGGTAATTGAATATCTCAAGTCTCCGCTTTACAACAATCTCAAGAAGGACACTCCCGACATTTATTTCTCGGGCTGTAATATAAGCGCTCAGTCGCTCAACGAACTTCTCTCTATCTGTGAGGGTAAGGACGTTTGCATTAACGTTATCTCCAAGTCCGGTACTACCACCGAGCCTGCGGTCGCATTCAGAGTATTCCGCGATCTTCTCGAGAAGAAGTACGGCAAGGACGGCGCTAATGAGAGAATTTTCGTAACCACCGATAAGGCAAGAGGAACTCTCAAGAAGTTCTCCGATGAGGCAGGATACGAGACCTTCGTCGTTCCGGATGACGTTGGCGGACGTTTCTCTGTACTTACCGCAGTAGGTCTTCTTCCCATCGCTGTTTCTGGCGTTGACACCGACGCGCTCCTCAAGGGTGCATCTGATGCAGCGGCTGAATATAAGAAGAGCGCTGACATTGAGACCAATGACTGTATGAAGTACGTTGCTCTCCGTAACCTTATGTACAGAAACGGCAAGGCAACCGAGGTACTCGTAAACTACGAGCCCTACGCAGCTATGTTCAACGAATGGTGGAAGCAGCTTTACGGCGAGAGCGAGGGTAAGGATAAGAAGGGTCTTTTCCCTGCATCCGTTATCTTCTCTACCGATCTCCACTCTCTCGGACAGTTTATTCAGGACGGAAGCCGCACTATTTTTGAGACGGTAGTTTCTGTTAAGGAGACCGACGAAAAGCGTCCCGTTCCTTACGACGAGGCTAACGTTGACGGACTTAACTTCCTTGCAGGCGTAGATCTCAACGAGGTCAACAACAAGGCAATGAAGGGAACTATTCTCGCACACGTTGACGGCGGCGCACCCAACATTCTCATCGAGGTTGCTGATAAGAGCGCTTACTCGCTCGGTTATCTCCTCTACTTCTTTGAGTTTGCATGCGGCGTTTCGGGATACGTTCTCGGAGTTAACCCCTTCAACCAGCCCGGCGTTGAGGCATACAAGAAGAATATGTTTGCGCTCCTCGGAAAGCCCGGATATGAGGCAGAGAAGGCAGCGCTTGAGGCAAGATTGAACTAAATCACCAAAAATATCAAAAAAAAATAAATATTTTTGAGAAATTGGTAAAATTCCTCTTGCAAAAATATTATTTATGAGTTATAATATAAGTGGGCAAAAAAGCTCAATATAAAAATCGGAGGATCCAGATGTTAAAGTTAATTATCGGCGTTAAGGGTACCGGCAAAACAAAGACCCTCATCAATATGGTAAACACCGCAGTAGAGAACTCTCACGGAAACGTTGTTTGTATAGAAAAGGGAGTTAAGCTCCGTTATGACGTTAAGTATCGTGCAAGACTTATAAATACAGAAGAGTATCATATCAATGATGCAGCGGCTCTTTACGGATTCATTGCGGGAATTCTCGCAAGCAACCACGACGTTACCGATCTCTTCATAGATTCTGCTCTCAAGATCTGCAAGAACGACCTTGCAGGCTTCGATACCTTCGTTGCAGACCTCGACGCTCTCGTTGAGAAGGTTGGCGTAAACGTTGTTATCACTTCCTCTATCCCCGCAGAAGAGGCAAGCGAGATAGTAAAGAAGTACCTTTGATTGACAAAGAACATAATAAAAAGCACCTCGGAATCAATGATTCCGAGGTGCTTTTTATTTAAGCTTTAAGTAACCGATCAGTCGTTGAGAGATTCAAGGTATGCAACAACGTCGCCGACTGTTGTAAACTTTCTGATATCGTCATCCTCAATAGTGATTCCGAACTTTTCTTCACAGATCATAACGAGATCTGCAAGCTCGATGGAGTTGATACCAAGGTCGTTGGAAAGCTCAGCGTCCATAGTGATATCATCACGGTTGATCTGGAGCTCTTCAACAAGAAGGTCTGCAAACTTATCGTACATTTTCTGTTCCTCCAAAAATAATTATTGGCAATTAAAGGGTGAAAGCGTAAATCTCTACGTCGCTTTCACACCAAAACATTATACAACATTTTTTATATTATGTCAAGAAAAATATTCTTCTAATAGATAAATTTACGAATTGTTAAAAATTTTTAACGAAAAACTGCCATAATACGAAAAATATTGACAAAATTCTTTAATTGTGCTACCATATACTAAGAAAAAAAGGGAAGGAGAGGGCATTATGGAGCTTTTTAAGAGACGTTATCTGTGCTTTATAGCATTTTTATTTATGCTTGTGTCCTTTGTCTTCTTTAAAATTGGAGTTCTGCCCAAGCTTATAGCTCTGGGTGTGCTTTTTGTGCTTGTTATCATTGCCGTTCTTTTGCTCGCGGCAACTAAGAGGCGCCGCTTTTCTTTTTTGGTCGTACTACTGTCGGTCATTGCCGCATTTTCTGCGGTTTTGCATTCGTTTCTGTTCGTCAGCATACCCACCGAGCGAGCAAAGGAATATAAGGGAGAATTTTCCGCAGAGCTTGAGATAATCTCTCTTGAATATGCCGATGAGAGCAGCGCGGAATATACCGTGCGTCTGCTCAATGCCAAGGGCAAGTCTCCTGATCTCAAGGCTTATCTCGTTTGCGATTTTAAGGCGGATCTTTCCTGCAAGGATCGAATTATAGCGCTCGTGGACTCTGAAGAGGTAGATCCAAAGGGATACTCGATAGATAAGGACGTTATGCTTGTTCTCAGGGCAGACGATACGAAACCGATACTTCACGCTCCCGCGAAGGACTATCAGCTCTTCTCGCTTGACGGACTTAAAGATACGGCAAGTGAGCTTCGCGCGGGCTTTGGCGAGTACGTTGACAGTATTTTCGGAGATGATAGCGCGCTTGTCAAGGGTATGCTCGTCAACGATAAGAGCGATATGTCGGTATATACCAAGGCTCAGTTCAGCCGCTCGGGTGCGGCACATCTGCTTGCCGTCAGCGGACTTCACGTATCCTTGCTTCTCGGTGCGCTTGAGCTTCTGCTCAAGAAGCTTCTCGCGCCCAAGGGAGCGCGCATTGCTATACTTTCGCTTGCAGGCGTTATCTTGCTTGCCCTCACCGATTTCTCACCCTCTGCGGTGCGCTCGGTGCTTATGCTTTTTGCGGTGTACGCAAATTATCTTTTCGCAGAGGAGAGTGACGCGCCGACCTCACTCTTCGTTGCCGTGGCGGTCATAATCCTTTTCTCGCCATTCTCCGTAATTGACGTGGGAATGTGGCTCTCGTTTGCCGCAACGCTCGGACTTGTGAGCGTTTATCCGTTACTTGAGAAAAAACTGCCGTATATCGAGAAGAGCAAAAGATTCTCAAAAAAGCTGGCGCGTCTCGGAGTTGCCGCACTCAAGGCAATGCTGATCACGCTTGTTGCAAACGTGTTTACCTTGCCGATAATGTGGCTGTGCTTCGGCTCGGTGTCGCTTTCATCCTTGCCCTGCAATTTGATCCTCTCGCCCCTGACGGCGCTTTTCCTGCCAATATCCGTGCTTGCACTTGTTTTTGGCAAGGTAGTGATTATTGGCGACCTGTTCGTTCTGCTCTCGCGCGGAATATCGACACTCATACTCGGAACTGTAAGTCTCTTTGCCGACGTCAGAGGTGCCACGCTCTCGCTTGAATATCCCTTTGCCGCTCCGCTGATAGCCTTGTTTGCTCTCGCAATGGCAGTAATGATGGTGATTAAGCTTAAAAAGAAGCTTTTTATAGCCTTGCCGCCGCTCGCTCTTGCGCTTTCCTTTGCGGTATGTCTCGGAGTGTTTGCCATTGTAGACAAGACCGAGATCAAATACGTCGGTTGGGGAGAAAACGAGATGTTTTTCGTTGAGAGAGCAGGGGTAAGCTCGGTCTGCGACGTCAGCACGGGAACGGCAAGCGCGTATAATCTGCTTGTATCCGAGAGCTGTGAATACTCGCTTGAAATAGAAAACTACGTGCTTACGCATCCTCACGCTCAGCACCCGACGATGCTCAGGCGACTTTATGAAAACAAGGTCATAAGGCATTTGTATCTGCCGCTTATCGACGAGCCCGAGAGCCTTGCCATACTCAAAGAGATATACGATATTGCCTCGGAGTACCACACCGAGATAATCTTTTATTCAAGCGGAGAGGGAATAGACCTTTCCTCGTCAACACGGCTGATACCTGTCTTTGCGAAGAAGGGTGACGAGATAGGAGTAGCTCTGAAGATAGTAGGCGAAGAGGATATTCTGACATATACAGACGAGAGTGAAAGCGCCCTTGCCTTTGAGATTGCGGCAGAGAGCCGATATTTTCTCTTTGGAGCGCACGGAAGCGATCTTGCTATCACCGAGTCGCCTATAAGACTTGACGGCGATCAGACGGTTATTTTTGCCACTACGGGTGTTGCCGAGAGTAGCAGAGCGTACAGAGAAGATACGCCGGTGTACGTTATGAGTGAGGGTATCGGAAGAAGAGAATTTATCATAGTACCTTAAGCCGTTGCCCTGTCAAACGACGCGCTATCCGCATATTATAATACCAAGAGGCTGTCTTTAGGGATGCGTAAATGCAAACCCCATAAGACAGCCTTATCTGTCTGTATTTACGAAAGGATAGCAGATGATGAACGAAAACAATAAGATCGCCTTTCTCGGCGGTGACAAGCGCCAAAGCATAACTGCCGAAAAAATGTCCGAGAGGGGTTGGGATTGCTGTATCTGGGGGCAGGAGAGCGGTAAGCGAGAGGTAGTGCGCCACTCTGATAGCCTTGAGGAAGCCGTAAGAGGAGCGCGTGCGGTGGTGCTTCCGCTTCCCGCGAGTCTTGACGGCATCACCCTCAACTCTGCGCCCTCGGAAAGCGATGGGAGAGTGCGGCTTGAGAGCGTGACTAAGGCTTTGCCCGACGGCGCTCTTTTGATAGGCGGCAAGCTTCCCACAGCCTTCGTTGAGAGTGCAAAAAAGAGAAATATTACTTGCTTCGACTATTTTGAGTCGGAGGCTTTTCAGATAAAAAACGCGTATATCACCGCCGAGGCGGCAGTAGCGATAGCGATGAATAATATAGGCAAGACCGTGAGAGGAAGCCGCTTTGCAGTTACGGGCTACGGGCGTATATCAAAGCAGCTCACAAAGCTTCTTTGCGGACTTGGAGCAAACGTAACCGTTCTCGCTCGAAAGGAGAGCGATCTTGCTTTCGCCGCGCTTGACGGCTGTGGGACGATAAGCCTTAGCGGAGATAAGGACAGAGCCGTAGGAGAGCTTTTGCGAGATTATGACGTTATTTTCAATACAGTCCCTTCACTGATATTCGGCAGAGCCTTTCTTGAGCGCGTTGATAAGGACGTATTGATAATAGAGCTCGCCTCTGCTCCGGGAGGCATTGACGTCTGTGCGGCACGAGATCTCGGCTCACGCGTGCTTTGGGCGTCCGCACTTCCGGGCAAATACGCACCGCAGAGCGCGGGAGAGCTGATAGCCGAGTGCGTGGAAAAAATACTTTGCGAGGAGGGCGGATAAATGATAGGCTTTGCAATGTGCGGCTCGTACTGCACTCACGCCGCTTCGCTCCGAGAGCTTGAAGGGCTGAAGGACAGAGGTGCGGATATACTGCCTATAGTCAGTGAAAACGTCTATAGCACCGATACGCGCTTCGGTAGCGCTCGAGCACTTCGCGAGCGCCTCGGTGCGATATGCGGCAGGGAGTGTATTCATAGCGTGGTGGACGCCGAGCCTTTAGGACCTAAGATACCGCTTGAGGCGCTGATAATCTGCCCCTGCACGGGAAACACTCTGGCTAAGATGGCAAACGGAATAACCGACACGGCGGTTACGATGGCGGCAAAGGCACACTTGAGGAGCGACAGACCGCTTATCATCGCGCTTGCATCAAACGATGCGATGTCGGCAAACCTTGGGAACATCGCCGCGCTTCTCAACCGCAAGTGCGTGTATTTCGTACCTATGCGGCAGGACGATCCGACGGGCAAGCCGCACTCGCTCGTCGCGGATTTCTCTCTGCTCAGAGCGACCTTTGACGAGGCAATGAACGGCAAGCAGTACAGAAAGCTGTTTATATAAGAAAACACGCCGCGAGATTTCTCTGTTGTTCTTGACGGAGAATTTGCGCGCACAAACTATCGGCAGAGAAAACACTTGTTTCCTCTGCCGATATGTGTTATAATGATACAGGTGATGTAAATGGATAAAGAAAAAGAATTGCCGAAAAGAAAAGATATTCGCCTAAAGAATTATGATTATAGTTCTCCCGGTGCATATTTTGTAACGATCTGTACTGAAAACAGAAAGAATTACTTTTGGAACGAATCGATTGACCCACAGGTGTTCGATTGGCACTCCGTAGGGGCGAACTGTGTTCGCCCGCAAAGCCTGCCGTTATCCGATGTTGGCAACATCGTTTTAGACGAATTGGAACGATGGAATCAAACATATCCTGCGGTATCACTATATTCCTATGTGATTATGCCAAATCACCTACATATAATGGTTGTTATTTCTGCCGATGAATACGGGCGACCACAGGTCGCCCCTACGGTGGAACGGATGGTAAAACAATTCAAAGGTGCGGTAACAAAAAAGATTGGCGCATCAATTTGGCAAAAATCCTGTATTGAACACGTGATACGAAATAAGAAGGATTACGAAACCCGATCTAATTATATTTTCGAAAATCCGCTGCGATGGTACTACGACGAACTATATGCAGAAGAATAGGGGTATGGGCTTAGCCCAAGCCTTTGTAATGCAAGGGCGAAACTGGCGATAAACAGAACAATAAATAAGAATTTGACGAGTAGGATGAAGAAAGATGATTACTCTTAACAAAGAATTGAACGGTAAAATATTGGATATAGGCGGCGGTGGTGAAGGTGTTATTGGACGATTGTACACCGACCAAGTCGTTGCTATTGACATTCGTCAAGATGAATTGGATGAAGCACCAACGGGGTTTGAGAAAATCATAATGGATGCTACGGATTTGAAATTCAAAGATAATTCCTTTGACCATGTAACATCATTCTATACATTGATGTTTATGGATACCGAAGACCAAAAAAGTGCCATTTTAGAAGCTACACGAGTCCTAAAAAATCACGGAGAACTTCACGTTTGGGATTGTGATATTCTTTCTGCATATCCAGAACCGTTTTGTATGGATGTATCAGTTCAATTACCAAATGAATATGTTTCCACTACCTACGGTGTTTGTAAAATGGGTTCACAAGATGAAAAGGGTATTGTAGAAATGTGTTCGAATTCTGGCTTGATACTTGTTGCCAAAGAATGTAGTAAATATGGTTTCTATCTGCGGTTCAGAAAGGACTGCTAAATTCCAATTTGTCGAGCAGAATATAATTAACCCCGACAGACATTGAAAATCTGTCGGGGTTAATCTTTGCTTATTGCATAACATCTTATCCGTAGGGGAGACCTGCGGTCTCCCGCGGGCGAACACAGTTCGCCCCTACCGTGTGGTGTTAGGTAAATGTTTCGTATTTCTCCGCTAAGAACATCGCCCATTTCTCGCAGTGTGTTTCTTGGTTTAAGATTATTGGATATAATCCTTTACGGCTTCGTAAAGGTTCTTGGAGTAGTGCTCAAAGCCCTCGTCGTTGGGGTGCAGGCAGTTGGAGTCGGCGTAGTATTTGCTTTCGTGAGGAACGAAATCAATGCAGTCGATCGCGATGCCGCCTATTGCCTCTACCTCGTCCATAATTATCTGTCTTGCGGTCTCAAACTCGCCTACGTTGCTCGGAGAGTTATCCTGTCTCCAGATAGGAGCAAGGCCGAAGATGGTAGCGTCGGGATAAATGGTGCGGAGCTTTGCAAAGTATTCCTCTATATACTGAGTAAACGTAGCCTCGTTGGCTCTTGCCCAGGACCAGTCGTTAGTGCCGAATGCTACGAAGATATAATCGGGATCAAAATCAACGTTGGGATCAAGCGTATCGGCATAGAAGCAACCGCCCGAGATGCCCTGGATGATGCTGTCGGCGTTGAACATTCTGGAGATCTGATTTGCATACGAAATAGAGGACGCAGAGGATGTCTTGCCCTGAGTGATAGAGTCGCCGAGAATGAGGAACTTTCTGTCGTAGGTATGGGGGGTAAGGCTTGCGCCCTCGTCAAGCACGACCTCTCTGATGCAGACGTTTGCATCGTGGTTTGGGAAGAGAACGGTAACTCTGTTCTCGCCCTTGGAGGTGTCGAGATCTACGTCGATAATGCCGTTCGTGCTCTGAGACTTAAGCTCGCCGTTTATAAAGAGCTCGAATACAGACGTGCTTGTGCCTCTGAAGTGGAAATGCGAGGAATTTGTGAGGAAATCAAGTCTGATACCCGTAGATGCTGATGCCTGAGTGGTCTTATCGTGAGTGCCCCACGCGGCTATCTGATTGGCGGTGCACTTGTTTACCTGCAAGCCTTCGGTAGTCTCGGTGAAGAGAAGCGCGCCGAAGGTGACGGTCTTGATGATCTCGTTGGAGAGAGAATTTACCGCGATAGACTCGGATGTAAGCTTTCCGCTTCTGATTATCGCCTCGCTTACAACGTGGAGCAAGAGCTTGCCGTAGCCGCTCTCGGTAGAGGGACAGAACACGAGCTTGCCGCCTGTATAGATAAGTCTGTCGTTAGCGGCAGAGGGCTCTACGCTCTCGGGGCGGTTGGTCTTGCCTAAGAGTATCTCGTTCTCGGCTGCGGTAGCGCTGTCCTCAGA
Organism: Clostridia bacterium; assembly: GCA_017504545.1. Taxonomy (GTDB): domain Bacteria; phylum Bacillota; class Clostridia; order Oscillospirales; family CAG-272; genus HGM12713. Next base: position 11,250 of record JAFVRA010000082.1, read on the forward strand.
GATGCTTATCTTCTTGCCCGCGATAGTAGAGAGGGTGTTGGAAAGCTCAAGTGCAAAGGCGCGGAGAGTTTCGCTCGCGGAGGTGGGGATAATAATAGTGAAGTCAGAAACGGGCGTTCCGTCTATGGTGAATTCCTTGTAATCACCTGCGTAGGAGTCAACGTAGTTTTCTTTGAGCGTGCAGTAGACTCTGCCGTCCTTGGTCGCCTTCATATTCGATATAAAGAAAGCTACCGCTTCTTCAAGTCGCTCCTCGGTTGAAGCGTAAATTGCGATCTTATTGTCACTGAAGGTGATAGAAAAGTCGGGGTAGTTGGGGAGAGCGTCGCGCGCAGCCGCGGAGGCTGCTCTGTTGGTAAGACCTACGAGGATCTCGTAGGCACCCGAGTCTGCTACCTTATCGGTAGTGAGAGAATAGTAAGCGGGGGTCTTGATAGCGATAGGATCAAGAGAAAGAAGCTTGTCGTATATCTTGAGAGCCGCCGCCTTGGGAGTTCCTTCGGGGTATATTATTTTGTATCGTCCCTCGCCCGAGAGAAGCACGCCGTCAATAGCCTGAGGCGCGTCGGTGGGAGCTTCGGTCGCGCCGTCGGTGGAGTCAGTATCGTCACTCTTACAAGCCGAGAAGCAGAGGAGCATGGAAAGCGCGAGAATAAGCGCTAAGATCAGAGATAACTTTTTCATAATTCACCTCAAATATAATTTTTAAGAATTTTGCACAAGTTTTCCGCGTATATGCCAAAGCCGAGTCCGTTGGGATGCAGATATTTGTCGGAATAGAAATCGGGGATGCTCGGAGTGAGCGTCTCACCCTCAATAAGAATAAGTCCGTGGGAGAGGATCTCCTGCTTGACCGTTTCGCAGACCTCGCTGAAATATCCCGTCGCTCTCGGAGCTTCGGTGTTTCCTCTCCAGATAGGTGAGATGCCGAAAAGCTTCTTGCCCGCAAAGCGCTTAGCAAAGCTGTCAAGGAAGCCTCTTGCCGCCTCGCGAAGCTCCTCGTGGGAGGAGAAATGTCCCCAGTCGTTAGTGCCAAAGGCAACGATAGCAACGTCGGGATCGTAATCTACTGCGGGATCAAAGATGCTCTCGTGGAAGAAAGCACCGCCCGTGCCCTGAATAACGCTGTCGGCGTTGAAGAAGTCGGAGACGCGGTTGGCGTAGGAAAGAGAATCGTAGGTCGATTCCCAGCCTTGAGTGATAGAGTCGCCTATAAAGAATATCTTGCAGTCAAAGGAGTGAGGCGCAAAGGTGGCGCCGTCGTCAAGCTCGACGAATGACAGCACTCCGGGGGCGTCGTGAGAAGGGAAGAAGAGAGTTATTCTGTTCTCGTCCTTGCCGGTAGCGATAGCCTTTGAAAAGACCTTTTCGGCATCGCCGCGCCAGAGCACGTAATCGGTGAACACGCCATTGATATAAAGCTCGAATCTCGCGCCCGACGAAGCACCGAAGGAGAAGCTTTTTGAATTGGTATGAAAATCAAGACGGACACCTGTGGTGGCGGTCGCGTTTACAGCCAGAGTCTCGCTGAAGGCTCTGAAGCCGTCCAACTGCTTTTTGGTGCATTTAGCAAAATGCATTCCGCTTGCGTCCTCGTAGCTCTCGACAGAGCCCACGGTTACGCTCTTGACCTCGGAAAAAGAAAGTTTCATAATCAAGTCCTCACAAAGTTGGATTTTTCATCTCATTTTACCACAAAAGCGCGACAACTTCAATAGTTTATCAAAAATATGAAAAAATAAAAATGAATTCGCGATTGAGGAAAAAGGAGCAAATAGGGTGATTTCGGGAGATTTCGGGAGATTGTACGGAGGTAAATTAAATTTTTTAAATTTTTTTCAAAAAAGGTATTGACAAGTGAATAACTCCGTGGTATAATATGCGAGTATGAAAAATAAACTATAATTTTTGGAGGAGATTGACTATGTCAACCTATATGGCAAAAGTTGAAACGGTTGAGCGCAAGTGGTATGTTATCGACGCTGCAGGCAAGCCCATGGGCCGCGTCGCAGTTGCCGCTGCTAACATCCTTCGCGGTAAGCACCGTCCCGAGTTCACCCCTCACGTAGATTGCGGTGAGTTCGTTATCATCATCAACGCAGAGAAGGCAGTTCTCACAGGCAGAAAGCTTGAGCAGAAGTACTATCGCCGCCACACCGGTTACATCGGTGGACTCAAGGAGGTTCAGTACAAGACTCTTATGGCAACCAATCCCGAGCTCGCAATGGAGCTTGCAGTAAAGGGAATGCTTCCCCACAACTCTATCGGCGCTAAGTCTGCAACCAGACTTAAGGTATTCGCAGGCGCTGAGCACAAGCACGCAGCACAGCAGCCCGTAGCTGTTGAAGTTAAGTAAGGAGGACACGGAGATATGTATACAAGTTCTAAGCCCTACTTCTACGGTACAGGTAGAAGAAAGAAGAGCGTTGCCCGTGTTCGCATAGTTCCCGGCACAGGCGCTATTACCATCAACAAGAAGGACATTGACGAGTATTTCGGTCTTGAGACACTCAAGCTCATCGTTAACCAGCCCTTCGGTGCTACAGGCACAGAGGGTAAGTGGGACATCATCGCTCTTGTAAACGGCGGCGGTATCTCCGGTCAGGCAGGCGCGATCCGTCACGGCCTTGCTCGCGCGCTCGTTGCAGCTGACGAGGCTAACAAGCCCGCACTCAAGGCTGCTGGCTTCCTCACTCGTGACCCTCGTATGAAGGAAAGAAAGAAGTACGGACTCAAGGGCGCACGTCGTGCACCTCAGTTCTCCAAGAGATAAGTTGTTTTATCTTATATACAA
>JAFVRA010000083.1 GCA_017504545.1 Clostridia bacterium
CTTTCTTAAAAGAAAGGTTGATCCAAAGAACTTTAATGAAGGAAGAGCTTGAGTATGAACTGCACCATTGCAAAGTTTTTGCTCAAGCTTTTTTCAAAAAGCTTGCGGTTTCCAAAGGCAGAGCCTTGGTCGCTCTCCGCAGAGAGCGAAATCTCCTAAACGGCGTTTTCTTTTTACAAAGCTTTTTCTTTTGCGCCTTGTGTGTCAAAAGAAAAAGCGTTATCGGCGGAGAATTTTGTTGGTAGGGGTCTGCGCTAAACTCAAAGTCACAATGCAAAGTGAGAACCGCAACCAAGCCTTCCCTTGTCAGGGAAGGGGGACCGCTTGCGGTGGATGAGTAGTCAAATTCTTTATGTTAAGGACACCTCATCCGGTGAGCCACTTTACGCTTGCAACGCAAATTCAACAGTCGCTTGCAACAAGATTCTCCCACCGGAAAAGGCTAACGGTAACATTGCGCCAAGCAAACGGGTTGTCGAAGGCGCCAACCCCTACCGGTTTTAATTGTCGCTTTAACATTTGCCTGTAGGAGCCGGTCTTCCATACCGTCGCCAAAAAGCACAACAGCACCGCAGAGAAGTCTCTGCGGTGCTGTTTTCTGTTGCTTATATTTTATTCCTCAGGCAACTGATATTTTTCAAGATAACCGTTATAAAGCCTTGTGAACTCCTCGCCTCCTGCCTTGACGGTGTGCAGATATTCGTGCACGCCGAGAGCATCGTGGCGCGACATCTCGATAAGGCATCCTGCGATATTCGAGCAATGGTCGGATACTCGCTCAAGGTTAGTCAGAATATCCGCAAGCACGAATCCGTGCTCTATGGTACATTCGCTCTTCTGAAGTCTGAGCGTATGCTGAAGTCTTATCTGGTTCTTGAGGTGGTCGACTACCTGCTCAAGCGGCTCAACGCTTATCGCCTTCTGCATATCCGACTCAACGAATGCCTCTTTAGTAATGCTGACTATCTCGTCTACCGCGCCCGAAAGTGAGCCGAGCTCCTTCATTGCCACGGGCGAGAAGGAGATAGATTTATCCTTCAGCTCCTCAGCCGACTCAACTATATTGACCGCGTGGTCGGAGATACGCTCAAAGTCGCCTATCATGTGCAGGAGCTTGGTGACCTCGTGGCTGTCAGCGGCGTCCATATCGCGCTCCGAGAGCTTTACGAGATAAGAGCCGAGAGCATCCTCATAAATATCTACCTTATCCTCCTCTGCTCTGATCTCATCAGCAAGCTTAGAGTCGTAGCTCTCAAATAGCCGCAAGGATTTCTGAAGCGAGCTTATAGAGATCTCAGCCATCTGACAAGCTACCGTGCGGCTTCTGTCAAGTGCTACGCTGGGAGTATCGAGAAGTCTCTCGTCAAGCATATTCGTATATTCGTCGCCCTTCTTGTCCGTGCCGCGAACGGTAAGGCAAGCGAGCTTTTCGAGAAGCCTTGAGAAAGGCGCTATGAGTACTACCGAGAGTATCTTAAATACCGTATGCACCGCCGCGATGCCCCAAGTGTCTATCATAGTTCCGTTGGCAAGTCCGAAGAGATCGAACACGCCCGAAAGATCGAGCAGCCAGCCAACGAGATAGAACATCAAGAGCCAGAATACCACGCCGATAACGTTGAAGTAAAGATGAACGAACGCCGTTCTCTTACCGTTCTTGTTAGCGCCGAGCGAGGAGATCATCGCCGTGATGCAGGTACCGATATTCTGACCGAGAATTATCGGGATAGCCGCGCCAAACGAGATCGCTCCCGTACCCATCGCAAGTGCCTGAAGGATACCGATAGACGCCGACGAGGATTGTACCACAGCCGTGAGCACAGTTCCCGCGAGAACGCCGAGAATGGGATTTTCAAAAAGTGTTAGAAGCTGGCAGAAGCCGGGATCGTTCTTAAGTCCGCTGACGGCGTCCGACATAATGCTCATTCCCGTCATAAGAACGGCAAAGCCCATCAGTATCGCGCCGACGTCCTTCATCTTGCTCTTCTTAGAGAACATTATAAGCATGATGCCGATGACCGCAAGGATAGGCATCCACGCGTCAGGCTTGAGCCAATTAAGGAAGGATGCCGCCTCAGCGCCACCCTCGATGCCGTTAAGAGCCGTCAGCCACGCGGTTACCGCAGTACCGACGTTTGCACCCATAATAACTCCGACCGCCTGCGAGAGAAGCATCGTACCCGAGTTAACGAATCCCACCACCATTACGGTAGTGGCCGAGGAAGACTGTATCACGGCGGTTACGCCGAGTCCGAGCAGAAATCCCTTCAGCTTATTCGAAGTGAGCGTTCCTAAAATAGTTTTAAGCTTTCGTCCTGCGCTCTTCTTTAAGGAGTTGCCCATTACGTCCATTCCGTAGAGGAATAGGGCAAGTCCGCACAGAAGAGTCAATACTTCGATTACACCCATACTGATCCTTTCTGACTATAAGCCTTTTTTAAGATTTCTTTTATTTTGAGCATCCGCGGGCGCTGACCGCAATTCGCGATACCACCCTGCCTTTGTTTATCATATATATCTTATCGTGAAGATTGACCGTCGAGCAGCAATGCGCGGGGATAAGCAGCATCTTATCTCCAACCTTATACTGCTTCTTTGGCTCAAAGATCTGAAAATGCTCCTCGCACGCGCTTATCTCTCTTGCTTCGTCACAATATATGCGAGGCATTCCCTGATCCACTCCGCAGGATTTCACTCCGGCATCCACAACCACGAGCCCGTCCTTGACGCTCAGCACGGTAGTAAGGATATAGAGCGAATTTTCAAACGGAATATCAAGCTCTCCGTAGGTGCTGTCCATAAAGAGATAGCTACCCGCCTGAAGCTCGGTGTAAAGTCCTTCCTTTGCCTTGATAGCAGAGGTTCCCGTGCTTCCGCCCGAGAGCACTCTTGCACCAAGTCCTGCCGCCTTAAGCTCGGCAAGAAGTGCGCGAAGATCCTTGGCTCTCGCCTCGGTCTCGCTCCTTCTCTTCTCCGAGTCAACCTCGTGCGAGAGCTGTCCCGCATAAGCCTGAACGCCGTCAAACACGAGTCTATCCGCCGCGTCAACCGCCCTCGCGAGCTCTATTACCTCGCTATGAGTCAGCACTCCGCAGCGCTGAAGTCCGATGTCGTATTCAACGAGACAGTAGAGCGTAGCGTCAGCCGCTACAGCCGCGCGAGAGAGTGCGGCGATATTCTCGGCGCAGTCAACGCAGACCGTGATACGCGCGTCCTTTGCAAGCTGGCAAAGCCTTGAGATCTTAGGCTCCTCGACCACCTGATTTGCGATAAGCACGTCCTCAATGCCCGCATCCACGAGGTCCTCTGCCTCGGAGAGCTTGGCGCAGGTAATGCCTATGGCGCCCGACGCGATCTGCATACGCGCGATCTCGGCGCACTTGTGGGATTTATAGTGGGGTCTGAGCGAGAGGGTGCTGCCCTCAAGCAAAGATCTCATCGTCTCGATATTTCTCTCAAACGCCTCTTTATCAAGAATAAGCGCGGGAGTTCTCAGTCTTTCAATATTCATTTTTCAACCTCTTTAAAGATTATATACCAAATTCCTTAAATCTACCTTCGCTGAGCGCAACTATGCTCCTAAAACCGTTTTCGCGCAAAAGCTCGACGCACTCGTCAAAAAAGAAGGTAAGATTATTTGCATCGTGGCTGTCGGACGAAAGCAGTATCCTTCCGCCTCTCGCCTTTATCTCATCGAGCAGAAAGGGTGCGGGATAAGGCTCGCGCCTGTGACCTCTTGCGATAGCACCCGTGTTCATCTCGACTATCGGGCAGACCTCAAGAGATGCGACCAGCGCCTCAAGAGCATAGGATCTGTATCTCGGATCGTCCTGATCTATATATCCGAACTTCGTAACGAGATCAAAGTGTCCGAGTACGTCGGGGCGGATGATCTGAATCCTCTCGGCGTAGGTGCGGTAATATTCCTTTGCAAAGGCGAGATAGTCACCGCCGAAGTAATTCTCGCCTATCTCAACGAAGAAATGCTTGCTGTGGTCTATGCTGCGGCGTCCGTCGGGCGTGGGAACGTAGTGGCAGTCGCCGATAACGTAATCGTAAAGCGCCCTGTCCTCAAGAGAGGCGTATCCGTCAAGCTCAAGTCCGAGATAGACCTCTATTCGATCGGCGTACTCCTCGCGTAGCGCCCTTATCTCGTCTATATAACGAGGAATATCCTCTTTCTTGATACAGTAGGTGAGATCGAAATCGGTGTAGCTGTGGTCTGATATGCCTATAGAGAGCATCTGCTTCTCTATCGCGGATTCTATATTATCTCTTACGGTGTGCTTACCGTCAGAGTAGGTAGTATGTGTGTGAAGGTTTGAGTATCTCATTAAAGCTCTCCTGTGTTTTATAAGTCAATTATAGCACACTCGTCTCGCGCCGTCAACAGTTTTCTTGCGCTTATTTTCTATAAAAATGCCACATAAATTTATAAAAGTAATTGACTTGCGAAGACAAAGAGAGTATAATAGGATCATAGGCATACCCCGAACAAGCGAATATGAGAAAAAACGAGGCTACAACTTATGAAGATCAAGATCACTAAAAGCAGCTACCCCGAAGTTCTCGCGCTTCCAAAGGAAGCCCCCTTTAAGCCAAAGCGCGCAAATATGTTTTTCAGAACGCTTTTAAAGCTCGTTTCCTTCCCCGACCTTATCGCAACGCACTTTGACTACACCACCACCGATATGGACAGGCTCGGCAAGAAGGAGCCCTGCCTGTATCTTATGAATCACTCAAGCTTCATCGATCTTGAGATAGCCGCAAATATCCTCTACCCGAGAAGCTTCAATATAGTCGCAACCACCGACAGCTTCGTCGGAAAGTCCTGGCTGATGCGGCAGATAGGCTGCATACCGACAAAGAAATTCGTTTCGGATCTCAGCCTGATACGCGCTATGAAATATACTCTCCACGAGCTTCACAGCTCGGTAGTTATGTACCCCGAGGCAAGCTACAGCTTCGACGGAACTGCGACAGCCCTGCCCGACTCTTTGGGCGGCTGCCTCAAGCTCCTCGGCGTGCCCGTCGTAATGATACGCACCTACGGAGCATACACGCGCGATCCGCTCTATAACGGACTCCAGCGCCGCAAGGTCAAGGTGAGCGCAAATATGAAGTATCTTCTCTCGCCCGAGGAAATAAAGAGCGCCTCCGCCGATGAGCTCAACGAGATACTGCGGAAAGAATTTACTATTGACAATTTCTCCTGGCAGCAGGAAAATAACGTCCGCGTTGACGAAAGCTTCAGAGCGGATTTTCTCAATCGCGCGCTCTATAAATGTCCTCACTGTCACACCGAAGGAATGACCGAGGGACGCGGCACTCGCCTCGTCTGCAAGAGCTGTCAAAAGGAATACGAGCTTGACGAATACGGCAGACTCGCGGCGACCGACGGCGAGAGCGCATTTACGCATATCCCCGATTGGTACGCGTGGCAGAGACAATGCGTTCGCAACGAGATACTCGAGGGCAAATATCATTTCAGCTCGCCCGTAAGGATATGTATGGGCGTGGACACCAAGCGCATCTACGAGGTAGGACACGGCGTGCTGACACATTCAAGCGAGGGATTTCACCTGACGGGCTGCGACGGGCTTCTCGAATATCTCCAGAAGCCGCAATCCTCCTACAGCGTTTACTCGGACTTTAATTGGTACGAGATAGGCGACGTCATCTGCATCGGAAACAACAACGCGCTTTATTATTGCTTCCCCGAGACGAAGGGCGACTTCGTCGCTAAGGTACGAATGGCGGCAGAGGAAATGTATAAGCTCCGCAAGGGCGTTAAAGCGTAAAATATTTGTATCCTCAAACCCCAAAGGAGTACGGGCATTTGCCCGTACTCCTTTTTTAGCGGGAGGATAATATCCTCCCCTACAAATAAAAAAGAATGTCCGTAGGGGAGGCGTTTCGCCTCCCGATTGTTTTGCGCCGATTTGGCGGGAGGGGAGACCCCTCCCCTACAGGCAAATATAAAGGTAACAATTAAACCTGTAGGGGCGACCATTGGTCGTCCGCGCAAAACGCAAAGAAATTTTATAAACGACGGGAGGATAATATCCTCCCCTACAGACATTAATTTTAGGAAAAAATCAAACCCGTAGGGGCGTTCTTTGAACGCCCGCGCGAAAGACAATGATATTTTTATAAATGGCGAGAGAATAATATCCTCCCCTACAAACGAATTTTAGGACAACGTTCAAATCCGTAGGGGCGACCACCGGTCGTCCGCGCAAAAGACAATGATATTTTTATAAACGGGACGCCAAGGATGTCGTCCCCTACAATCAATAAAGGCAACACCAAATCACAAAGCGAGAACCGCAACCAAGCCTTCCCTTGTGAGGGAATCTTGTCGCAAGCGACTGTTGAGTTTGCGTTGCAAACGTCAAGGTGACGGCTTGCGGTGGATGAGTAGTCAATTTTATTAGATTAATGACACCTCATCCGCCTCGTTCCTCGGCACCTTCTCCCACTGGAGAAGGCTTTTGGTAAGACTACGCCGAGCAAACGTGACTGCAAGGACGCCGGTCCCTACAATCATCAAATACAACTTCCACCACATCTGTTCCCCCTCGGAACGCCAAAACGCCCCGACGCGATGCGTCGGGGCGTGTGGTTTATTTAATTGCTTTTACAGCGTTTATCTTGGATCAGTTCTTCTTCTTGAGAACGGTAACGCCAAGACCGAGAACAGCAGTAATAACTACTGCAGTAGCGCCGATAACGCCGCTGCATCCGCCCTCTGAAGGAGCGTCTGTTTCGGTGGGAGCGGGCTCGGTAGCGGAAGAAGCGAGCGAGTCAACAGCTGCCTTGAGAGTATCAAGAGCTGCCTTAGCCTCGGGAGCAGTAGCGCCAGCCTTAGCCTTAAGATCCTTTGCAGCCTTGAGAGCGTTCTGTACTGCTGCCCAAGACTCAGCTGTGTAATCAGCCTCAACGAGAGCCTCAGCAGAAGCGATGAGAGCGTCAAGCTCTGTAAAGTCAGCGTAGCCTACGAGACCTGCAACTGCAGCCTCGAGAGCAGCCTTAAGGTCTGCAACGTCAGCGGTAGAGATGTTACCCTTGCTTGCGGGCTTCTTAGCATTCTCGATAGCCTCAACAGCCTCAGCGAGAGCTGCCCAGGTTTCGGGAGTGTAGTTCTTCTCTTCGAGATCGTCAACGTTATCAAGGATAGCGTCGATCTCGTCGAAGTTACCGAGCTCAAGGAGACCTGCAACAGCGGCATCAAGAGCAGCTACGATAGCTGCGATGTCGTCTGCGCCTACGTCGCCGTCCTTGATAGCCTTGTCAGCTTCCTGAAGAGCGGATCTTACTGCAGCGTAGCTCTTTGCAGTGTAGTTGTCCTTGTTGTACTTAGCGTTGATATCAGCAACCTTAGCCTCAAGATCAGCTGTGGAAGCCTTCTCTACGAGAGCCTCACCTGCGGTGTTGAGAGCTGCGAGAGCTGCCTCAACGTCTGCCTTTGTGGAGTTCTCGTTGTTCTTAGCAGCCTTTGCCTTTGCGAGAGCGTCAGCGAAGGGAGCCCAAGAGGTAGAAACGTAGCCGTCAGCAACGTATGCATCGTACTTGGTGATAGCAGCCTCGAGAGCAGCGGTATCGGGCTTCTCAGCGAGAGCAGCGAGAGCAGCGGTAAGAGCAGCTGCAGCAGCGTCGATCTTGGACTGAGATGCTGCGTTGAGAGTCTTTCTTGCTGCGTCAAGAGCGGAAGTAAGAGCTGCGAAGGTAGCGGGAGTGTACTTGTCGCCTGCGTTTTCGTACTTAGCGCCCTCAGCTATAGCAGCCTCAAGAGCGGTGGTGTCAACGTTAGCGTTGCTTCTCAAGCCAAGGATAGCAGCCTCGAGATCGGTTACAGCCTTTGCGAGATCAGCGGAAGAAGCAGCCATGGTGGTAAGAAGGATAGCAGCGTCGCGAGCAGATGCAAATGCTTCCCAACCCTCTACGTAGTCAACAGCAGCGAAGTCAAGAACGGGAGCGAGAGCCTCGTCAAGAGCGGTAGGATCGCCGGGAACAGCAGCTGCAACTGCAGCTACCTTAGCGTCAACGGTTGCTGCGTCAGCAGTCTTAACGAACTTGTTAACGCCTACGTTGTAGTCAGCGTAAGAAACGTTGGAGTCGTTGCACTTGAAGTCGTCCTTCTTGTACTCGGGAGTGATCTGAGCAACGTCCTCAGGGTAGGTAGCGTTTACGAGAGCGCCTGCATTTGCACAGTTGCTGAGTGTGATGTCAACAACAGCACCGTTGGACTCGTCACCGAAGCGAGCGAGGATACCTGCTGCAACGTACTTGTTAGCAGTGTAGGAATCCTGAGTTGCGATGTTACAGGTGATAGTACCAACGTTTGCACAGTTGTCGATCACCATGGGGCTACGGTTAACGATGTTGTAGCCGTCTGCTTTGGTCTCGGAGCCTGCACCGTGCTGAATGTAACCAGCCATACCTGCAGCGCCGTTGGGAGCGGTGATGTCACCTGCGTTGTAGCAGTTCTTGAGGATAACGATATCGCATCCGTAGTCACCAACCTGACCAAGCATACCGCCTGCGTACTCTTTACCTTCGATGTCACCGAAGTTAGCGCAGTTCTCCATCTGTACGGTAGAGCCTTCAGCAGAGTGCTGCTTGAAGCCGCCGCCGATACCGCCGCTGAACTGAGCACCGGTAACGTTACCGAGGTTGATGCAGTTTTTGAAAGTATAGATACCGGGAGCAGAAACTGTCCAGGAATAACCGTGGGTCATACCGTTACCAACGAATCCGCCTGCACCGGACCAACCGCCACCGGAAGAGGTTACGTCTCCGGCATTGATGGAATTTTCAATAGTGATCTTGGGAGAACCGTAGTTACGACCTACGAAACCGCCCATATATGCGTTCTGATGACCGGTAGTTCCCAAGTCAGTGAGATTACCGTTGTTACGGCAGTTCTTGAATGTCGTCGTAGTAGAGGAGTTAGGACCAAGAATGCCAACGAAGCCGGAGATACCCATGTGATTGGTAGCTGTACCGGAAACGTCACCGTTGTTTACACAATTTTCAAAGTAAAGCTGAGCCTGAGATTCAACTCCGCCTATGAATCCGCCGTTGGAGACGTTAGTCTGAGTATTAACGATGTCAACGTTATTTACACAGTTAATAAACTTAACTTCCTTTGCGGTGTAAAGCTTACCTGTGATTCCGCCTGCGCTGTTGTAACGGATTCCGCCATCCTGACCGTCCTTGGTGGAGTTGTTGAGGATCGAAATAGTACCGTTAGTAACACAGTTGGTAAGGGTGGAAGCACCGTTGATCTCGGTGAAGAGTGCGCCGAGAGCGGTTGTCATGTCGAATCCCTCGGGGATGGTGTACTTAGCATCTACGGTAATGTTTGTGAACGTACCGTTTGCCCAGTGAGAGAGAGCTCCGCCTGCTGCGGAAGAAGCGAAGGTGTAGTCAACAACAAGCTTAAGGTTGCTTACTGTAGCGCCCTTCATTTCCTTGATAGCGGTGGGGATACCGCTGAGGGTGATGGTTTTGCCATTACCGTCGAGTGTACCTGTGAAGTTAGCCTTGGAGTACATCTCGGTAAGTGTGATGTCAGCTGCAAGGTAGTATGTACCTGCTGCGTCCATTGCTGCGAAGTCAGCTGCCGAATTGATAGCAGTTCCTTCAGGTGTTTCTGCTGCGGAAGCAGGAACGATAGCAAGAACGGATGCAAGCATCATTGCAACGATCACTAAGATAGAGATTGTTCTTTTCATACGTTTTCTCCTGTTCATTTTTTTGCAGACACAGAGTCTGCTATAGATAGTTATATTATACCATAAAATTAACAAAAATGGAAGAGGCAAAAGATAGAATTTAATTTGATAATTTTGTGCAAGGTACACAAAAAAATGTCGTTCAGAGCGAAAAAATGCCGCATATTATTAGTAATGAAGAAATGAGATTTTAAAATTCATCCGCTCTTATTGACATTCCTCGGCGCAAGTAGTATAATTATCGAAGTTATTGGAAAGAATTCTGTACGAATACGCGCGGAGGTAAGAGTAAAGCAAGGGCGTTTCCTTGCTTCCAAATTATACAGAGGTGAAAAAATTGCGTAAAACTAAGATCGTATGTACTATAGGCCCTGCGAGTGATTCAAAGGAAGTAATAAGAGGACTCTGCAAGGCGGGAATGAACGTGGCGAGACTGAACTTCTCGCACAATACCCACGCCGACCACCAGAGAAGAATAGAGCTCATCAAGGAGGTGCGCGAGGAGCTTCAGCTTCCCATCGCCATAATGCTTGATACTAAGGGACCGGAATACAGAATAAAGACCTTTGAGGGCGGAAAGATACTGCTCTCTGACGGTGACAGATTTACCTTTACCACCGACGAGATCGTCGGCAACAGAGAGAGGGTGTCGGTCAGCTATTCAAGGCTCACCGAGGAGCTCTCGGTAGGAGACACGATACTTCTCAACAACGGGCTTCTGACCTTCAGAGTTGAAAAAATAGAGGGCGCGGATATCGAATGTAAGGTCATCTGCGGCGGCGAGCTTTCGGATAGAAAGAGCATGAGCTTTCCCGGCAAGGTAATGAAGCAGCCCTATCTTTCCGAGCAGGACAAGAAGGACATCAAGTGGGGTGTGGACAACTGCGTGGATTACATTGCCTGCTCCTTCGTTTCCTGCAAGCAGGATCTGATAGACGTAAAGAGCTATATGCGCGAGATCGGAGCCGAGGACATCGAGCTTATCGCGAAGATAGAAAATCAGTCGGGAGTTGACAATATCGAGGAGATATGCGAATGCTGCGACGGAATCATGGTTGCGCGCGGAGATATGGGCGTCGAGATCCCCTTTGAGCATCTTCCCGCGATCCAAAAGAAGCTTATCACCAAGTGCCGTATGCTCGGCAAGCGAGTCATCACCGCGACCGAGATGCTTGAGTCTATGATAACCAACTCCCGTCCGACCAGAGCCGAGATCTCGGATATTGCAAACGCCGTTTACGACGGCACCAGCGCAATTATGCTCTCGGGCGAGACTGCCGCAGGCAAATATCCCGTGCAGGCGGTCGAGACTATGGCGAAGATCGCAGAGACTACCGAAGGCAACATCAATTATAAGGAGCGCTTCTATGGCGCGGATTTCCAGATACGAAATATGACCGACGCGATCTCTCATTCCACCTGCGGAATGGCGATAGACATCAACGCCAAGGCGATAGTTGCCTGCTCGATCTCGGGAATGACCGCCAGAATGGTGTCGCGCTTCCGCTCTCCCGTTGCTATCATCGGTCTTACCACCAATGAGAACACCTGGCGAAAGCTTGCGCTCTCCTGGGGCGTTATCCCCGCGATGTGCGAGACCTTCAATTCGACCGACGTGCTTTTCTATACCGCAAAAAAGATAGCCGCCGCAGAGCTTGGACTTTCTAAGAAGGACCGCATCGTTATCACGGGCGGAGACACCACGGGGCACTCGGGTAACACGAATCTTATTAAAATAGAAGAGATATGACCTTGCAAAAAGGATAGCCGTCGGTCTCCGACGGCTACTTTTCTTGTAGTAAAAAATAATTTTTTGCTTGCTTATTGACAATTTCGGCTGCAGATGATATGATTAATAGCGTAGACCGAACAAGCACGAAGGGAGAGGTATATGGAGATAGTATTGCTCACGGCGCTCGGCGTCGGTGGCGCTACGGTAATAGGTGCGCTTCTCGGATTTATTTTTAAGAATCCGTCTCATAAATTTAACGATATCATTCTTTCATTTGCAGCGGGCGTAATGCTCTGCGCGGCGGTGGTCGGACTCATAATCCCCTCGCTCGAATACGGTGGAAAATGGTCGATACTCGTGACCGTGGCGGGAGTATTTTGCGGCGCGATCTGCTTAAATCTCATAGACAAGCTCGTGCCTCACCTGCATAAAATGACGGGAGTCGATCAGGAAATGCACCCCGATAAGACCGCTCAGCTCAACAAGGTGCTGCTATTTGTAATTGCAATAGGAATACACAATTTGCCCGAGGGAATCGCCGCGGGAGTCAGCTTCGGCTCGGACAACGTGGCGCACGCGCTGACGGTTGCGGGCGGTATCGCTCTGCAGAATATCCCCGAGGGTATGGTGATCATCGCGCCTATGGTAGCCGCGGGAATGAGCCGCAAGCGCACCTTCGTTATAGCAATGATGACGGGCGTTGTTGAGGTCATAGGCACGTTTATAGGATATTTCGCAGTAAGTATCTCGGGCGTTATCCTGCCCTTTGCGCTCGCCTTCGCAGGCGGCACGATGCTCTACGTTATCAGCGACGAGATGATTCCCGAAACACACTCGCACGGATGCGAGCGTGCCGCTACATATTCGCTCCTTGGCGGCTTCGCCCTTATGCTCGCGTTTGATTTTCTGCTTGGGTGATAGATAAGAAGTTAGTTAGGGAGAGGCTATTTTTGTCGCTTTCTTGAAAGAAAGCTCCGCAAAGAACTTTAATGAAGGGAAAGCTTGGGTATAAACTCTGCCGCGTGCAAAGTTTTTGCTCAAGCTTTTTTCAAAAAGCTTGTCGAGAGCCGCCGGCGAAACGGCGGTCGCTCGTCGCAACGAGCGAAATAACCACGGGCTTTTCTTTTTGCAAAGCTTTTTCTTTTGGCCCTTTTGCGTCAAAAGAAAAAGCGTTGTAGATGAAGAATGATGTTTTATCAGAGGCACGGACCGTCGGGGACGCCGGTC
>JAFVRA010000084.1 GCA_017504545.1 Clostridia bacterium
ACTGGCAGGTCGAACTAATTATACCATATTTGGAGGATTTCCTTTCATCGGTTAACCTATACTGAACCACGCGACTATCGCGTGGTTTTCGTCTTACAAAAAAGACAGAGAATTTAAGATTCTCTGTCCTTTTTCTGTAGGTATTCACATTATTTATCAGCAAACGCCCTGAGCCTTCATAGCCTCAGCAACCTTGATAAAGCCTGCGATATTCGCACCTGCAACGAGATCGTCGCCAAGGCCGTAATCGTTTGCAGCCTTGATAGATGCGTCAAAGATGTTCTTCATGATCATCTTAAGCTTCTCGTCAACCTCTTCTGCGGTCCAGCTGTAGCGCATGGAGTTCTGAGACATCTCAAGTCCCGAAACCGAAACTCCGCCTGCGTTAACTGCCTTGGAAGGAGCGACGATAACGCCGTTAGCCTTAAGGTAAGCTACTGCCTCGTTGGTGGTAGGCATGTTGGATACCTCAACGTAGTACTTAACTCCGTTAGCTACCATCAGCTCTGCTTCCTTAACGTCAACCTCGTTCTGAGTTGCACAAGGCATGAGAATGTCTGCCTTAACGCCCCAAGGCTTCTCGCCCTTGAAGAACTGTACGCCGAACTTATCAGCATAGTCCTCAACTCTGTTACGGCAGGATGCTCTCATCTCAAGCATATAGTCGATCTTCTCGGGGGTGGAGATTCCGTCGGGATCGTAAACGTATCCGTCGGGACCCGAAATGGTAACTACCTTACCGCCAAGCTCTGTAACCTTCTTTACAGTACCCCAAGCAACGTTACCGAAGCCCGAAACCACGAAGGTCTTGCCCTTAATATCATCGCCAAAGTGCTTGAGCATCTCAACGGTGTAGTAAACTGCGCCAAAGCCTGTTGCCTCGGGACGAATGAGAGAGCCGCCGTAAGGAAGTCCCTTACCTGTAAGCACGCCCGTAAACTCGTCGCGAAGTCTCTTGTACTGACCGAAGAGGTAGCCGATCTCACGCGCGCCAACGCCAAGGTCGCCCGCGGGAACGTCGGTGTCAGCACCGATATATTTCTGAAGCTCTGTCATAAAGCTCTGGCAGAAGCGCATGACCTCAGCGTCCGATTTGCCCTGAGGGTCAAAGTCAGCGCCGCCCTTACCGCCGCCCATAGGGAGCGAGGTGAGCGAGTTCTTGAAGGTCTGCTCGAAGCCGAGGAACTTGATAATGCTCTCGTTTACGGAAGGATGGAAGCGAAGACCGCCCTTGTACGGACCGATCGCGCTGTTGAACTGAATACGGAAACCGCGGTTTACCTGAACGTTGCCGTTATCGTCTACCCACGGAACTCTGAACTTGATGATTCTCTCGGGCTCTACCATTCTTTCAATTACGCCAGCCTTAACAAGATCGGGGCGCGCCTCGATAACGGGCTCGATAGACTCGAGAACTTCCTTAACTGTCTGATGGAATTCGGGCTCATTGGGATTTCTCTTTACGACTCTCTCCATAAGCTCGTTGAGATACTGATTCTTAAAACTCATAATTTATGTACCTTCCCTGTAAAAAAATATACCGCAATTCCAAAAATGCAAGTTTTGATTTTTGAAATTTCAAATATTGGGTTAATTATACCACAAAGAATTTGCGTTGTCAATAAAATTCTCGCAAAAAAATCGCCCTGTAAAAAATTTTTTTATCGGCTCTTACAATCATTGCAATAATATTCTCTGATACAAAAAAATATCCGCCGAAAATTCGGCGGATATTTTGATTATCAGTAAGCTTTTTAGATAACGTAAGCCTTGTAAACGCAGCCCTTTGCATTGAGAGCTGCAGCAAGAGCCGCCGCGTTTCCGTTAACGTCAGCGATGGTGTAAGCGTTAGCACCCTTCTTGCCCGTAGAAAGTGCCGCAACCGACGCACCGTTCTCGTTAGCGATCGCCTCGAGAGCGCCGAGCAGATCACATTCTGCCGAATGGAGCACGCAAACTCTTGCCTCTGCGCTTCTGGGCATAGCAACGTTCGGAAAGTTAACGCTGTTCTTGATATTACCGTTCTTGAGATAATCGTCAAGCTGAAGCGCCGCCATAACCGCGCAGTTGTCCTCTGCCTCTGCGGTAGATGCGCCAAGGTGAGGGATAGCAACTATTCCCTTCACGCCAACAGTCTCTTCGGTGGGGAAATCGGTTACGTAAGAAGCCACCTTGCCGCTCTCGAGCGCCGCCTTAACGTCAGCGGAATTAACGAGATCCGCACGCGCGAGGTTGATTATTCTCACGCCGTCCTTCATACCTGCAAGAGATGCAGCATTTATCATACCCTTTGTATCCTTAGTTGCGGGAACGTGAAGAGTCACGTAATCTGCCGCCGCAAATACCTCGTCAAAGGTTGCAGCCTTAATTACTCTGGGATCAAGCTTCCAAGCCGCGTCAACGCTCATAAAGGGGTCGCATCCGACTACCTTCATGCCGAGATCAAGCGCGGCGTTCGCAACAAGCGCGCCGATAGCACCAAGTCCGATAACTCCAAGCGTCTTGCCCTTTACCTCAACGCCCGCAAACTTGGACTTGCCTGCCTCAACAGCCTTTGCAACGCCCTCTGTTCCGACGAGAGTATCAGCCCAACGGATAGCACCCGCGATGTCGCGCGATGCGAGCATAAGCGCGCAGATCGCAAGCTCCTTAACGCCGTTTGCGTTAGCGCCGGGCGTGTTGAATACTACGATTCCCTCGGTAGCGCAACGGTCAACGGGAATATTGTTAACGCCCGCGCCCGCTCTTGCGATAGCCTTGAGAGACGCGCCGAAGGTCATCTCGTGCATAACCGCAGAGCGCACCATAATAGCGTCGGGATCGGCAATATCTGCGGTTGCTACGTTGTATTCGTTCTTATCAAGAAGATCGGTACCGCAAGCGGCGATCTTATTAAGACAAAGTATATTTTTCATATTGAATTCCTCGTTTAATTTTTTAAGCCTTGGGGTTTTCCTCTGCGAACTTCTTCATAAACGCAACGAGTGCCTCAACGCCCTCGTAAGGCATTGCATTGTAGATAGAAGCTCTCATTCCGCCTACAGAACGGTGTCCCTTGAGGTTCTTGAGTCCTGCCTTAGCAGCCTCGCTCGCGAACTTCTTGTCAAGATCAGCATCGCCCGTTACGAAGGTAACGTTCATCATAGAACGGCTCTCCTTCTTTACGGGAGCAACGTAGTAGCTCTGACTGTCCAGATAATCGTACAGAAGAGCCGCCTTCTTTTCGTTTCTCTTCTTCATCTCCTCAAGACCGCCGATAGAGAGTATCCACTCGTAAACAAGCTTAGCCATATAAATAGTGTAGCAAGGAGGAGTGTTGTACATAGAGCCGTTCTCTGCCATGGTCTTCCACTCAAGCATAGTGGGCATATTGGGCTCTGCGGTGTCAAGAAGATCCTCACGAACGATAACGAGAGTAAGGCCTGCGGGAGCCATATTCTTCTGCGCGCCCGCGTAGATAACGCCGAACTTGCTTACGTCAACCGGCTCGGAGATGATGCAGGACGACATATCCGCAACGAGCGGAATATCTCCCGTCTCGGGAATGTAGGGGTACTTGGTACCGTAAATAGTATTATTGAAGCAAATGTGGAGATAAGCGGCGTCCTCTCTGATCATATCCTTAGTGATCACGGGAACGTGGTCAAAGTTGTCGTCCTTTGTGGTAGCGATGCACTTGACGTCGTATCCAAGCTTCTGTGCTTCCTTGAACGCCTTGCCCGAGAACTGTCCCGAAACCGCGTAATCAGCCTTGCCGGTCCTCTTGATGAGGTTGAGCGGAACTGCCGCAAACTGCGTAGATGCACCACCCTGAAGGAAGAGCACCTTGTAGTTATCGGGTATGCTCATAAGCTCGCGGAGCATAGCTTCAGCATCATTGATAATAGTTTCATAGTCCGGAGATCGATGGGACATCTCCATAACTGACATTCCTGACTCTCCGTAGCAAACCAGCTCCGCTGCAGCTTTCTGAAGAACGTCAAGCGGAAGCATGGACGGGCCCGCCGAAAAATTGTAAACTCTGTTCATAACAATGAACCTCCGTAAAATGAAATTTAGATCTTTGCAACTTGCAAAAACTTGTTCTTATTATACTTTATTGTTAAATGAATGTCAATAGGTTGTTAAAAAAATTTTTTAAGCTTTTTTATGATTTGTGTTTTTTGTGCAAAGAGGATATAAATATGTCCCCTTTTCTACAACTATTTGCCGAATTCACATTGACAAAATATTTTGGTTTTGGTATAATAATAATGAATTTTTATCGATATTTGCTGAACTTATTGAAAAAATTACACTTACATCCATACGAGGAAATTTTATGCTTAAGGATAACCCACAGTACAAAGAATTACTGACCTTGCGAAGTGCCATCATCGGCAAGCAGCAGGCACAACAGTGCATTAACGAGGTCACGAAGAAAAAGGAAGCCCTTAGATTTACTTTAGAACCTCCCGAAAAGCGCGAAAGTATCACCCTGCATACAGACGAGCTTGAAATGGTGTTCAAGTCCCCCGCTATACAGCAAAGCAGACATGCCGCAAAAAAGAAAGACTTCGCAGCTATCCGCGCAAAGCGCTTTCTTTTCGTGCTTTCAGCCATCTTACTGGCTGTGATCGGCGCGATCTGCATATACTTCGCTGCAGTATGGACTTGGAACACTTCAATATCGGGCATGACCACCAAGATGTATATGGGCGAGATGATGCCCTTCGAGGTAGCGGTCGGAATTCACCTCTTTGCCTTAACGGTAGTTCTTGCCGTTCTTGCCGTTGTTACGGGAATCCTCGCCTATAATGATCACGTTCCGGGCGCGCTGTATACGGCAATGGTAGTGTCTATAGTTCTGGGAGCTGTGTCATTGATCACCTCGTTCATATATTTTTATGCACCCGTTTCGGGTTTTATAGAAACAGTGCTGATGTTTTTTGCCGCTTTTTTATATATACCTAAATTTTTCGTGGCTCTTATCTTCGTATTGATCTTTATGATACCACTCGTATTAACGGTATTCTTGGTAGGTCTTATGATATACCTCTGCATCAATGCAAAGCGCAATCATACAACCTCTTACAAAACGCCTAAGATCGATATGAATGACCTTTATAATAGCAAGGAATATAAAGAAGCAAAAGAAAAGGACGCCTTAGCAACCGCAGAGGATCTGAGAATATACAAGGAATATTATACTGCCGCAAGAGCGAATCACAATAAGAATATTGAGGCACACCAGAACGCCATTGCTCAATATCAGCGTATAGTTAACAACTGCACGAAAACGATACAGGCATCCGACCTTCTTCACAGCAGTCAGAAGAATCTTGATTGCATAAACACACTTCTCTGCTATTTTGAGCTGCGCCGCGCAGTAACGGTACAAGAGGCTATAAATCTTTATATTCAGGATCAGCAGATGATGAGGATCGAGAACAAGCTTGACGAAATTCAGCGCGCGACCATCTCTGCCCTCAGACAAGAGGTCAACAAGCTTTCTGCAAAATTGGACCAGGTGCAGACGGCTATCTCCAACGATATTGCAACCGTAAACAAAACGCTTAAGACACAGACCGACACCATCAACAAGTCGATAGAGCGTCTGAGAGCCGACAACAACAGCAACGCAAGAAGCCTTATGGCTATACAGTCGCAGTCCGCAAGCACGCTCGGTCATATTTACACAGAAACTCGTTTGCAAAGATTGAATTGATATTCAAGGAGAATTTTATGAAAAAACATATCGCTATTATTCTCACCTTGGCAACCCTTTTCGTCGTTTTTTCTTCTTGTGATCAATTTGTCGGCAAAGACGACATTTCTTCAAGCGCCACGGAAAACGACACGAAGGATACTTTTAAAACAAATACAACGATTGACGTAACCGATCAGATGATATCCTCGATAAATATGTACGAGGCTATGCCTGAGGCACAGCTGGTTCAGGTCGGAGACACGCTTACGGACAAAGAGTATAATTACTTCTATTTTAAGCTCGGTACTGTGAAGAACGTTCCCATTCACTATGATACCGCGTACAACCACAACGGAATTGCGACCACGGAGTATGCTTGGACAAAAACCGCAGTATCCGAAAACATATATTCCGAGGTTATCTCCAATAGCATAAGTTCCGCTACGACCGCAGAATCAACGTTGTCCTTCTCCAACGAAACTTCCGCATCTCTGAACGCATCTTACGGTGGAATAGGCGCAAACGTGGGAATAAAAGCCTCCCAGAATCTCTCAACCTCTTTGGGAAGCACCACAAAAGTTTCTTATGAAAAAACCTTTAATCAATCGGTAAACAATACCATCAAAAACAGTCAGTCGCGCGTTGTTACTATCAGCAAGGATGCCCCTGTCGGATATTATCGATACGTGATTTTCGGCGATTTTGATATTTACGTAATGCTGATGTGCAAAATATCCGATCAAAGCATTGATTATACTTACGTTTCCACCTTGAAAGAAGACAGCCTTTTCGACACCTTTACATACAGCAAAGAAAATGATTTTTCTGACAGTAATACAGACGAATTAAAGTTACAGCTGACGCAAGAAATGCTTAGCTCTCTTGCAATAGATTTCTTTGACTCCGATGTCAAAAACTATGTCAAGGATTATGTTTTTGCTTCAATGAGAGCCTTGGAAAAAGAGGGAAAATTCAAGGTTACATCCAAAGGATACTACGGCTTGGCTCAGATAGAGCTGGCAGATGAGATGAATCTCTCCTCCCTGATCGAATATATGACCCCCGAATACACGTTCACATTTAAGGTCGCTGTAAACGCTGAGTCTCGAAATGTTTTCGGGCACGAGGTCGAGGGTTATCGCGAGGTTCATCTTTACGATCGTCGTAACAGGTCGTTTGATCGAGAGATAAGCGCAGAGACTGCAAAAAATGAATACGGTTGGCTGGGTGAGATGGTATGGGATGAAGACTCAAGTTTATTCGAGGATAGCTTTACTATCAGCGGAGACAAATGCAAGGACTACATGTACATTTATTACGATGCTCACGGTAATGATGACAACACTTGGTATCTCAAATACATAAGCGTAGACGTTTCGGTAACAAAAGCAAATTAAATATAAACAAAGATCCGCGGACACGATGCGTGTCCGCGGATCTTGTTTTTTTATTTATGCGTTTTCCTTTATCATTATAATATCCTTAGCGTAAGGAAGCTCGGATATCCAATCGCAGAGGGTGTGCCACTCGGCGAGCTTGTGTGTTCTTCTTGCATAGTAGATATTGATGAGATTCTCGTAGTTGAGAGTTACCGTTCTCATCTGATTGTAGCTTGAGGGAAGAAGCTGTATCATATTGTGCCAAGCCTGCTTATTGGTCTTATCCTCGCAGAACTTCACTCTTTCGCCCTCAAGATACGCGATGATCGCGTCGAGCGCCGCAAGTCCGCCCTCGTCGAGTCTGTCGCAGGAGAAGTCTGCTCTCTCAAAGGATTTAGCGTGTATCTTATGCATCGTGCTGCAGGAGTTTGCGACCGTGCCTACCTTGTATGTATCAAACTCCTTCCACCAATAAAGCGGAGCGGTAATATCTACCGACACGAAGATCTGGCGCAGGAATTTGCGGTGATCGCTTCCCGCCGAGGCAAGACGCTTTGCAAGTCCGAGATCGTTCTCGCCGAGGACGTAGTTTCCCTCCTCGTCGTAGGCGCTGTCCATTCTGTCCCAGCTGTTAAGAGGGTTTCTCGCGCCTCTTATAGCGTTTTCAAGGTTCATCACCGAGGTTCTCTCTATCTTGATCATTCAAACTTCCTCCGTATTTTGCGCTAAATTTATCGCCAAATGCTTTTATATTAATAATATAACATATTTTTATATGAAAGTCAATCATATTTTTGGCTAAAAGTTGATTGACTTTTTTCCTAAACTGTGATATTATTATAAGGGAATATTTTTTCACAGTTCACAGGAGAAACAATTATGGAATACAATTTTTCAAACAAGCTTGCCGCTCTTAAGCCCTCGGCTATCCGTGAGATATTCAAGAGTCTTACAGATCCTACGATAATCTCGTTTGCCGCAGGTAACCCCTCCCCAGAGTCCTTCCCCGTTGAAGAGCTTAAGGCGCTTTCGGCTGAAATATTTGCAAATGAATCCACAACGGCGCTTCAGTACAGCATCACAGAAGGCTACGCTCCCTTGAGAGAAGCGATAGCCGCTCGTCAGAAGTCCCGTTTTGGCGAAAATATGGTCACAGACAGAGACACCACGCTCGTGGTAACGGGCGGTCAGCAGGGTATCGAGCTTTCCTGCAAGGCATTCTGCAACGAGGGCGACGCGGTTATCTGCGAGAACCCGAGCTTTATCGGTGCGCTCAACGCTTTCCGCTCCAACGGTGCTAAGACTATCGGCGTTGATATGGAGTCCGACGGCATTTCGCTCTCCGCACTTGAGGAGACTCTCAAGAATACCCCCAACGCAAAGCTTCTTTACCTCATTCCCACCTTCCAGAACCCCACGGGAATTACTATGAGCCTTGAGAAGCGCCTCGGCGTTCTCGCTCTTGCCAAGAAGTACGGCGTTGTGATACTTGAGGACAACCCCTACGGCGAGCTTCGCTTCGCGGGCGACGATCTCCCCACTCTCAAGAGCCTTGACACAGACGGAATAGTTATCTACTGCTCCTCCTTCTCGAAGATCCTCTCGGCAGGTATGCGCGTAGGCTTCGTAGTAGCACCCTCGGAGATATGCTCCAAGATGGTAGTTGCCAAGCAGGTTGAGGACGTTCACACCAACATCTTCTTCCAGATGCTCTGCTACAAGTATATGACTACCTGCGATCTTGACGCTCACATCGCAAAGATCAACGCTCTCTACCGCCGCAAGTGCAATCTTATGCTTGATTGCATCGACAAATATATCCCCAAGGACAAGGTTGAATTCACACGCCCCGAGGGCGGTCTGTTCATCTGGGGAACCGTCAAGGATACGACCGACGCATCTAACGTTGTAAAGCTCGCTATTGAAAAGAAGGTTGCCGTAGTACCCGGAAGCGCATTCAACTGCGACACCGAGGCTCCCTCGCCTTCCTTCAGACTCAATTACTCTACCCCGTCCGACGAGCAGATAATTGAGGGTGTAAAGCGACTTGGCGAGGTCTTTGCCGCTCTTTAAGACAGATATATAAACTTCACGGAGGACAGATATATGTTTCAGGACAAAAAGATATCCTACTCGGGCGTTCAGCCGAGCGGAAATCTCACAATAGGAAATTATCTCGGAGCGATAAAGAATTTCTCTACCTACTCCGAGCAGTACAAGTGCTTCTACTGCGTTGTGGATCAGCACGCTATCACGGTACGTCAGGTTCCCGCAGAGCTTCGCCGCAGGACCTACGAGACTCTCGCGCTTTATATGGCTTGCGGACTTGATCCCGAAAAGAACACTCTTTACGTTCAGTCGCACGTCCACGAGCACACCGAGCTTGCTTGGATCCTCAACTGCTTTACTATGTTCGGTGAGCTCTCGAGAATGACGCAGTTCAAGGACAAGAGCGCAAAGCACGCCAACAACGTAAATGCAGGTCTCTTCACCTACCCCGTTCTTATGGCGTCCGACATTCTGCTTTATCAGACCGACGTCGTTCCCGTAGGAATCGATCAGAAGCAGCACGTTGAGCTTTGCCGCGACATCGCAGAGCGCTTCAATCAGATATACCCCGACACCTTCACCATCCCCGAGCCTATCGTTTCTAAGTCGGGTATGAAGATAATGTCGCTCGCTGAGCCTCAGAAGAAGATGTCGAAGTCCGACGAGAACGCAAACGCAGTAGTTTATATTCTTGACGACAAGGACACCATAATCCGCAAGTTCAAGAGAGCCGTTACCGACTCTGAGACGTCTGTTCGCTTTGCAGAGGGCAAGGACGGCATCAACAACCTTATGACCATCTACTCCTGCTTCACGGGCAAAACTCTCGAGGAGATAGAGCGCGAGTTTGAGGGACGCGGCTACGGAGATTTCAAGCTTGCCGTTGGTGAGGCATGTGCGGACGCGCTCGCTCCCGTTCAGCAGAAATTCAAGGAGTATATGGCTGACAAGGCTTTCCTTGAGGCACAGATGAAGAAAGGCGCGGAGGAAGCATCCTACTACGCTCGCAGAACTCTCGGAAAGGTCAAGAAGAAGCTCGGCTTCGTTCAGATCTGACACACTGATAACGATTATCTAAATAAATTTCTTTGAAAGGTCGATGTTTATGGAACAGACAAAGCTTAACGAATTAAAACAGATCGCCGCTAAGATACGCCTCGGCGTGCTTGAGGGCGTTCACGCGGCGGCATCGGGACATCCGGGCGGATCGCTCTCTATCGCGGACATCATGGCTTACCTCTATTTTGAGGAGCTGAACGTGAGAGCTGACGAGCCGAACTGGGCAGACAGAGACAGATTCGTGCTCTCCAAGGGTCACACCGCTCCCGCGCTTTACGCGGCACTCGCACTCAAAGGCTTCTTCCCCGAAAGCGAGCTTTCAAAGCTCAGACACGTTGACTCCTTCCTCCAGGGACACCCCGATATGAAGGGCACCCCCGGCGTTGATATGTCCACAGGCTCGCTCGGTCTCGGCTTCTCCACCGCCTGCGGTATGGCTCTTGCGGCTAAGATAGACGGCAAGGACTACAGAACCTACACTATCGTCGGTGACGGTGAAAGTGAAGAAGGACAGATCTGGGAGGCGGCAATGTTCGCGTCTCACTATAAGCTTGACAACCTCTGTCTTATCGTTGACTGGAACGGACTTCAGATAGACGGTACAGTTGCTGAGGTAATGAATCCCACTCCCCACGATAAGAAGCTTGAGGCGTTCGGATTCCACGTTATCTCTATCGACGGACACGACCTTGAGCAGATAGCGGCGGCATTTGCCGAGGCCAAGACGGTAAAGGGCAAGCCCACCGCGATCATCGCAAAGACGATCAAGGGCAAGGGCGTATCCTTTATGGAAGACCAGGTAGGCTGGCACGGAAGTGCGCCTAACGACGAGCAGTACGAAAAGGCAGTTGTCGAGATCAAGGCAGCTATGTAAGGAGGCAGAAAGATGGCAGAAAAGATAGCAACCAGAGAAGCTTATGGCAACGCGCTTGCCGAGTTTGGCTCGGATTACGATTTCGTAGTGCTTGACGCCGACCTTGCGGCAGCTACGAAAACAGCTATATTCAAAAAGAAATTCCCCGAGCGCTTTTTCGATTGCGGAATCGCAGAGGGTAATATGATGTGCGTAGCCGCAGGACTTGCGGCAGCAGGTAAGCCCGTGTTCGCATCCTCCTTCGCTATGTTCGCCGCAGGCAGAGCATTCGAGCAGATCCGTAACTCTATAGGCTACCCCCACCTCAACGTAAAGATAGGCGCAACTCACGCGGGCATTACCGTAGGTGAGGACGGTGCTACCCACCAGTGCCTTGAGGATATCGCTCTTATGAGAAGCATTCCCGGTATGGTCATAGTAAACCCCGCAGACGCGGTCGAGGCAAGAGCGGCTGTAAAGGCGGCACTTGAGTATAACGGACCTATGTATCTCCGCTTCGGCAGACTTGCAGTTCCCGTATTCAACGATCCCGATAACTACAGCTTTGAGCTTGGCAAGGGCATCTGCCTGAAGGACGGAAGCGACGTTACTATCGTAGCGACCGGCGTTATGGTAGATATGGCGATCAAGGCGTCCGAGCTTCTCGCAGCTAAGGGCATCAGCGCAAGAGTAATAAATATCCACACCATCAAGCCGCTTGATAAGGAGATAATCCTCAAGGCTGCGGCAGAGACGGGTGCGATAGTTACCGCCGAGGAGCATAATATCATCGGCGGTCTCGGAAGCGCAGTTGCAGAGGCAGTATGCGAGGGCACTCCCGTTCCCGTGCTCAGAGTCGGCACAAACGACTGCTACGGACATTCGGGCAAGGTTCCTCCCCTGCTTGAGATGTACGGTCTCACGCCCGAAAATATCGCCGCAAAGGCAGAAGCGGCTATCGCGCTCAAGAAGTAAGGAGAAGAAAAAATGTTTTCAAAGCTTGGACTTCAGATGTTCACCGTAAGAGATCATATCGGTGACGAGGCGGCGCTTGATAAGACCTTCGAGCGTATGGCAGAGATAGGCTATACCGAGGCGCAGACGGCAGGCAGAGAGTCTGCTGAGTACGCTAAGATAGCCAAGAAGCACGGTATCACCATCGTAGGCACTCACTACAGCTACGAAGAGATAATCAACAACGTGGACGCTACAATAAAGCTCCACGAGGCGCTCGGCACTACCAACGTAGGCATCGGCGCTATGCCCTACGCCGCAAGAACAGACGTTGAGGAATTCTACCGCTTTGTAGAGAACTTCAATAAGGCGTCCGAAATATACGCAAAGCAGGGCTATAAGCTCACCTACCACAACCACGCGTTTGAATTCGTGGAATTCGTACCCGGCACGAGCAGAATGAGCTATATGTACGAAAACTTCGATAAGAAGAACGTATCCTTCGTGCTTGACACCTGCTGGGTGGCAAAGGCGGGTGGCGACGTGCGCGAGTGGATGGAGAAGCTCGCGGGAAGAATTGACATTCTTCACCTCAAGGACCTCAAGGTCGTATATAAGAATGAGAACGGCTGGGATACCGACCACAGATATTGTGAGATAGGTACGGGAAATCTTTGCTGGCAAGGAATAATTGACACCGCGGCGGCTATCGGCGTAAAGAATTACGTCGTTGAGCAGGACGGCGCATGGATAGACGGCGACCCCTTCAAGTCTATTGAGGTAAGCCGCAAATACCTTGATAAATTTATGAAAAACTGATATTTTTGTTGAGAATATTATACCATTTTCAAGCTTCTAAAAAAGCAAAAAATTTTTTAAAAAACTTTAAAAAAATGCTTGACAAAAGAGAGCTGTTGTGGTATAATATTCTCGTTCCGCTGGTGTGGCTCAATGGCAGAGCAGCTGATTTGTAATCAGCAGGTTGTTGGTTCGACTCCGATCACCAGCTCCAAGGCTTCGCCTTGCGGAGCCTATTAAATAAGGGGGATTTCCCGAGCGGCCAAAGGGGGCAGACTGTAAATCTGTTGTCACTGACTTCGGTGGTCCGAATCCACCATCCCCCACCAACAAAAAGAGCACTGCAACGCAGTGCTCTTTTTGTTGGTGAAGGATACATAACGTGGATTCGGAAGCCCGGCGCAACGCGTAGCGGCGCAAAAACAACACAGTGTGTTGTTTTTAGGGCGTGGACTTAAGCTGTGTTCGCTCAGCAGAACAATGCGCGAAACTGCACTGCATCGCATCAGGTCTTTTTGTTGGTGAAGGATACATAACGTGGATTCGGAAGCCCGGCACAACGCGTAGCGGCGCAAAAACAACACGGTGTGTTGTTTTTAGGGCGTGGACTTAAGCTGTGTTCGCTCAGCAAAACAATGCGCGAAACCGCAACTCAGTTTCCTTTTCCTAACTTAACTATTGCAAGCTTTAGAATTCTGTGCTATAATAAATCGAGGCGTATTCGCGTGCGCCTTATTCAGAATATTAAAGGCGGACGATATGACGACCTATTATATTGACCACAAAAACGGAAACGACGCGCTTGACGGACGCTCTCCCCAAAGCGCAAGAAAAAACTATACCGACCTCTCGCTAAAAAAAGGCGACGAGGTGCTTTTCAAGCGCGGTAGCTTCTATCGTGACAAGCTCCACGCGCTTCCCTACGTCTCCTACGGCGCTTACGGGGATGGCGAGGCTCCTACCTTCTGCGGCTCAACAGACGTCAGCAGAGAGGAAAATTGGGCGCTTACAGAGCGCGAGAACGTCTGGAAATGCAGGAAGCTGATTCCCGGAGACGTGGGAAATATGCTCCTTGGTGACGGTCTTTACGGCACGTTCCGTTGGGAGCTTGACGAGCTTGCCTCTGACGGCGACTTTTACGACGCGAGAAGCATCCTTGGCGACTGCTTCAAGCAGGGCAACGAGCCCTCGCTCTACCTCTACTCGCAAGTAAATCCTGCCGCAAAATACCCCCATATCGAGGCTATCTCCTACAACACTCGTCAGCTTGTCAAGCTTAGCGACGGTATGAGCTTTGACTCATTGCGCTTTATCAACAGCGGCGTTCACGGAATGGCGGGCAATGGAGATCACATCACGGTCAGAAATTGCAGCTTTGAGAATATCGGCGGATGTGCCTGGAGCCACGAGCTGAGAATAAGATTCGGAAACGGATTTGAGATCTGGGAGAGAGGCGACGATATACTTATAGAAAACTGCTCGTTTAAGAGCGTTTACGATTCCTGCATAACTCATCAAGGTCCGGGGGAAGATACGAAGCCTGCCGAGAGATTTATCTGCCGCGGATGCCACTTTGACACCTACGGAATGGCGGCGTTTGAATACAGAGACAAGCTACCTATCGACTCCGCGTTTATCGGCAACACCTGCACGGACGCAGGCTGCGGATTTGCGATGCTCGGTGAGGATCTGCCGCGAAGAAGCGAGATCTGGCCTCAGCCTATGGGACACCATATATTTATGTGGCGAATTGACCACGCTACAGACGGCGGCAGACTTGAGATACGCGACAACCACTTCGGCACGGCCCCCGTGGGTGCGGCGATATATTCCATAATCTCGCCCGAAGCAGAAGCGCAAGTGACACTTGAGAACAACCTCTACACCGAAAACGCCACGCTTCTCAACCGTTTTGGCGGCGAGAATTTCTGCGATCTTGACACCTACAAGGCAAGGAGCGGTCAGGACAAGAACAGCAGGTACATCAAGTCAAAGAAGAAGATCAAGGGACTCGTATCGACGATAATTCTCGGTGTTTGTCTGCTTATTGCGCTATTTTTCACCTCAAGGCTTCTGTCGGTAGATCTGCAAGAGTCGCTCAAGCAGATGTCGCAGTCGGCAAGCAACTCCGCGGGAAGCCTTGAAAATGCGGGCGAGATGGAATTGGTCTATCTCCTTGCCGCAAGCATAGGCGTGATTGCAGTAACCATCGCGGCTTATATTATCGCCATTATGACGCTCACCTCCTGCGCCGTTCCGCTTATTTTCTCAATAAGGAATATAAAGGCAGAAAACAAGGCAATAAAGATCATCAATATAATATACACAGTTCTCTTTTCTTCGGGAGTTCTTCTCTCGTTGATAAAGATGCTGCTATTTTATCTCGGTATTGGATAAAAAAAGCTCGGAGCATTATGGTGCGTGTTCTTAAGGACAGTTTTAAGAATACGTTACCTACCGACAGGAAAAGGACGAAGAATTGTTAAAATTCCTCGTCCTTTTTTCTTGACAAGCACTGCATTTGTGGACACAAATGTCTTTATGTAGACTAATTCACAAATTTATGATATAATATTTGCGAGAAACATTAACCAAATCATTTTTCTTTCACTATTAATGCAGAAGCTTCTAAAATGGCGGAAAGGAGGTACGTAGATGACCTCAATCGAATTGAACGAAAAGATAACGGAAGTATCAAAAACAATCTTCTCCTACTGTATGGCTAAAACACCCACACGAGAAGAAGCCGAAGACTTATCACAAGAAATTCTGTATGAGTTGATAAAGTCGGCTGAAAATATTCGCGATGACAAGGCATTTTACGCTTTCATGTGGGGAGTTGCAGGAAACGTTTATAAGCAGTGGTATCGAAAAAAGTTAAAAAATAACACCTGCGAATTGACGGAAGATATTCCCTCGGACAATGAGTTCGCAGAAGATGATAATAGCGATATATATCTGCTTCGCCGTGAGCTTACTTTGCTATCCGAGAAATATCGAAAAGCAACGATTATGTATTACATTGACGAACGTTCTTGCTCTGAAATATCATCTGCGCTTGCCATTTCCGAAAGCATGGTAAAATACCTGCTGTTCAAATCACGAAAAATATTGAAAGAAGGAATGAGTATGGAAAGAAATCTTGGAGAACTCAGCTATAATCCTAAAACATTGATCCCGATGTATAACGGTGAGGGGCCAAACCATTTTTGGAATTTTATGCAAAGCAAAATCAAACAAAATATTGTAAGTGCTTGTTATAACGATGCACTTACGGTTCAGCAAATCAGCCTTGAGACCGGCATTCCGCTCCCGTATCTTGACAATGAAATCAAGGAACTTGAAAACAGAAAAATTATTATCAAAGATGGTAATTATTATAAAGCAAATGTAATTATTATTACAGAGGAATGTACCGACGAAATTGATCGTGCTGTTGCAAAATATCACGACCAAATTGCCGATAAAATTGAATTATTTATCAAAGAAAAGATGCAGTGGTATAAGGAAATCGGTTTTACCGGTTGTGATTTTTCAGAGAACAGCTTGCGTTGGCAAATGTCTGCAATTCTGTTTAGAATTATTTTTGGCACATATTCATGGCCGAATGCAGAAGTGCCTAAAACCGCATGGGGTGAGCGGGCTTTTCTTTGGTGTCTTGAAAAGATGAATACGAATCATACCTTTAGTTTTTGCGATCAAGACAGTAAAAAACAAGACCGAATGTATTTCTTTGATTATTGGAAAAATGGCAATGGAAAAGGAAATCATCACGACTTTTATGGAAATGATCGTTATATCAACATCTTTTGTGATATCTGTCGATGTAATAAGACGACATTTAGCGAATACGATCTTGAAGCAGTTGCTGAAATGATCAAAAAAGGATATATAATCAAAGAAAACGATGAATATCTGACTTCCGTTGTAACTTATACAGTAGAGCAACATAAAACGATTCTTTGTGTGATGGAAGATTTTATATCAGCTGAACTTGCATCAATTATTAAAGAAATGGATAAGACAGCAGCACAAATTTTAGGTTCACACACACCAAAACATTTGCAAGACCAAGTTAAAGGTATTGCCTCTATGGATAGGTTTGGTAATGCAGTTTGTATTCCCGCAATAATTCTTATTGAGAGACAATTCTTGAGTACCGCTTGGCATCCTCTTGAAATGCCTACGACTTATGTTGTTTTGAATAAGTAAAAATTCACCGCCGAGAGCAACCGTTTGATCACTCTCGGCGGTATGTTATTTTATGTTGCACAACCACCTCTGGTGGTGAGTAAGTGCGCACTTGCAGATAAACAAAAAGCCTCCCTTGTGTAAAGGGAGGTGGCACGGCTTGCCGTGACGGAGGGATTGTAAAAGGCGAAAATTTATCGTTAAACAATCCCTCAGCCGCCTTAGGCGTCAGCTCCCTTTACACAAGGGAGCCTATAGCGGTGTTCGCTCGTCTACATACTATTCCATTTATAAAACTGTCCTTAAGAACACGGCGCATAGCTCCGAGCTTTTTTGTTTTGCTTAGTCTGTTACGTAAGGAAGAAGAGCAACGTGACGAGCTCTCTTGATCGCGGTGTTGAGCTCTCTCTGGTGCTTTGCGCAAGTACCGGAAATTCTTCTGGGAAGGATCTTGCCGCGCTCGCTGATGAACTTGCGGAGCTTTGCGGAATCCTTATAATCGATGAAATCTACCTTGTCTGCACAGAAAATGCAAACCTTCTTTCTTCTGCGCACCATGGGACGGGGCGCACGAACTACGTTCTCGGTTTTATTATCCATGATTGAAAACCTCCTATAAATTTTGTTGATGTGTTGACGCGCCTACTCAGAAGGGCAGATCGTCGTCAGTGTTGTGATCCTCAAAGTTGGGCGCGGAGCCGGGGTTTGAGGAGAACGAAGGAGCCTGCGTGTAGGCGTCCGGAGTATAGGACGACTGCGACGTGCTCTCGCTGCGGGATTCAACGAACATTGCTTCGTCAGCTACTACCTCGGTAGCATAACGTCTCTGTCCCTGCTGATCCTGCCAGCTTCTTGTCTGGATGCTTCCGCTTACGCAGATAGCCGAGCCTTTTCTGAAGTACTTGGAAATGAATTCCGCCGTATTTCTCCATGCGACAACGTTAATGAAGTCTGCCTGTCTTTCGCCCTGATCGCTGTTCTTAGAAACGTAGCTGCGATTTACGGCGATTGTGAAGCTGAGGACCGACACGCCTGAGGGTGTCTGCTTCAGCTCGGGATCAGCGGTCATTCTGCCTGCCAGTACTACCTTGTTAAGATTAAGAGACATCAGAAATTCCTCCCTGTTTGCCGATTACTCAGCGTCGGTAGCTTCGGTTGTCTCTGCAGCAGCTACTTCCTCAGTAGCAGCCTCTTCAGCAACTGCCTCTACAGCAGGAGCCTCAGCAAGCTTTGCAGCCTTCTTCTCAGCAGCATCGTATTCCAGCTTGATCGTCATAGAACGCATAACAGCCTCGTCGATGTTGCAAAGACGCTCGAACTCAGCGGGGAAATTACCCTCTGCCTTGTAAGTAGCGACAACGTAGTAACCCTCGGGCATATCGTTGATAGGATATGCAAGACGGCGCTTACCCCACTTTGCCACGTCAACGACCTCAGCATTTGCTTCGATCAAGGACAGGAACTTGTTCACAGTTGCTTCGGTAGCTTCTTCGCCAACGGTAACATCAACAATGAACAGGCTTTCGTAAGAATTGATTACCTTTTCCATTTTTTACACCTCCCTATGGACTTAAGACCGCAAGCATCGAACAAAAAATTTACCTGCGGTAAGGAGACGGACAATCAAATGTCCGTACCGAATAAAGATTATATCATATTTTAGTCTGTCTGTCAAGCCTTTTTTTGAGATTTTTTCGGAATTAATGATTTTCTTCTATATAATATAAATATCCCTCGGCAAGTAAGCTTGCCGAGGGATAGGGTGTTTATAAAATTTTGTATCAGCCGCGCTTTTCTGCGCTTCCGCCTGCCTTCTCTATCTTCTCTCTTGCCGCCGCGCTGAATTTATCCGCGCTTACCTCAAGAGGCTTATTAAGCTCTCCTCTGCCAAGGACTGCCAATCTGCCTGCGTTCTTGGGTATCATCTGCTTTTCCTTGAGAGAATCGATATTTACGGCGTCTCCCGCCTCAAATTGCTTGTCGAGCAGACCTACGTTGATCTCTGCCCTTCTCGCTCTCTTGCACTTTACTTTCTTAGGCTTTTCAAGCACTATCGGAGCAGGAATGATCTCGGGCTCAGGTTCGGGCTCGGGTTCAGGCTCGGGCTCGGATTCGGGCTCAGGCTCGGGCTCGGGTTCAGGCTCGGGCTCGGGCTCGGGTTCAGGCTCGGGCTCAGGCTCACCCTCAGGTTCGGGCGCAGGGATCTCTTCAAGCTCAAGCTCGGGTGTGAAATCGTACGCGCTCTCAGCAACAGGCTCTGCCTCTTCCTTGGCAGGCTTATTTCTGAGCAGCTCGATCACGAGATAAGCAATATAAACAGCCATCGCAACGTCTGCGATACCGACCATTACTGTCATCGTCCACATAGACACGGGCATTGCGCCGAGTGCCGCAAGTGCGGTCGCACGCTTTCTGCGAACAAGCACGAATATCGTAATAGCCTCAAGTATGCCTATCACGCAAAGCGCGATAAGTATCGGGCGAAGCATATCAACGCAAGCGCCGTCCTCCTGAGAGAGCGCATCGTTGTTGAGATCGGCAAATCCGTCAAGGCAGTTGTCTCTGATAGACTTGACCTCACCCACTGCCATCGCACCCGCGATGTCTGTCTCGGCAAGAAGAAGCTCTGCCGCAAGCTTGTCCTTGATGCTCTTTCTGCTTGCATCGTCAAGATATACGAAGGCGTCGACCGTATCGTCTATCTTTTTCTTCTCACTCTGTATCTCTGCCACAGCCGCTTCCTTGGCGTTGTAGAGATCCATAGTAACGGCCTTATCGGAAACGCCCTCAAGCACGCTCATTCCGTCCTCAGTCGCCTTTGCGATCTCCTCGCTGCTGAGAGCTTCGTTTATCTTGCCCTTAGCCGCCTCTACTGCCGCCTCAGCCTCTGATCGAAGCGCTGCTCTTTCTTCATCAGTAAGATATTCAAGTGCATCTATCGCCGCAAATATCTCCTCTTTTTTGGTTTCAAGAGAATCCTCGGCAACGTTACCTTGCTCTTTTCTTGCCTCGCTGTCACCAAGCTCGACCTTTGACTTCTTGCCGTCGAGCACCTTTTCACCGTCTCTTACTACGGTGGCTATATCGCTACTGTTCTTTACACCGTCAAGTTCCTTAGCGATAGTTTCAAGAGAAGAATCAGCCTCATTCTTCAAGGCTTCCTTAGCCGCGTCGTCAAGGTAGGTAGCGTTCTTTATCGCCTCAAGAACCTCAGCGTGCTTCTTCTCAAGCGCCTTTCTTGCCTCCTCGATCTGCTCTGCCTTTGCAACGTCGTCAGCAGCCTTTGCTTCGGTAAGGATACCGTTTACCAGGCTTGTACCGCCGTCGCTCTCCGCCTTTGCGGCGTCGGCAGTCTTTGCCGCGTCTATCTTTTCCTGAGTTGCCTTACGCACCTCCTCGATCTTATCGATAGCCGCCTGCTTTTCCTCTTCGCCAAGGTATCCGAGATTGCCTATCTCCTCATTCGCGCCATTTGCCGCGCCGTGTGCGGCATCTGCGGCAGTTGCCTTGGCGGTGTTAAGATCCAGTCGGTCAATAAAGTCTTCTTTAAGCTTGTCTATGTCTGTGCCCGTTGCAGTGGTAAGGGCCTCGATCACGTCGGCCAATGCGTTTTTCATCTCTTCACGGTAAGGAGCTCTCTGCGGGTTGGTAAGATTTTTGAGAGAGTCAACGGCATCCAGCGCCTTTACACTCTCGTTTTTTAGATCCTTCATTACCGCTACCTTTTTTTCAGCCTCGTCATTTATCTTTCCGAGTGCCTTTTCAAATCTCTCAAGTGCGGCAGTCTTGCCCGTCTCGTCAGAAGCAGCTCTGATATCCTTAACGCTCTCGTCAAGAAGCGCGTCAAGCTTATCGCTAAGCACCTGCTTCATCTCGTCGGTGAGCTGGGTGTAAGCATTTATTTTATCCTTCTGTGCTTTTGCGTCATCTATAGTGTCCTGTACGCAGAATTCCTTTTCCAAGTCAAATATAGCCTTATCGGCGATCGCCCCGATCTTTGCAGGATCGGTAGCCGCCGCTATATCCTCGTGTGCCTTTTTGACGATAGCGTCTATCTCGCTCTTGACTCCGGGAGTCGCATTTTCTTCCCTCTCGGCAAGCTTTACGTTTATACAGGAGATCGCTTCCTTGCGATCAAGTGCCGTGATAGCGTCACTTGCGATCTTTTCATCGTCCTCCGCTCCGGCTACGATAGCCTTGCAAGCATCGGTAGCGATATTCTCAAGCTCTTTCTTATCAATATTAGAGAAATCCTTGTAGATCTCCTCTGCAGCTATCGCCTCGTATCTGTCAAGCACCGCATCCGCAAGTCTTGCTCTGTTCACGATATCTGCGGCATCCTCAATAAGCGTGCCGATATTCTCATATCTGAGATCGTCTATCTTATCCTTGAGCTCGTCGGCGTAAGCGTCTCTGAGCTCGCCGTCACCGAGTAAGCCGTCTATCTCCTGATTTGCGACCTCGCCGTAAAGCTCGGTGAGCTTCTGAGCGGCGAGAATGATGTTAGCATCAGCCTTTGCCTTACTATTGAGCGCATTGAGGGCGTTTATGGCGTCCTCGATAGGCTTCTTATCGGCAATAGTGATCTCTGCGGGAGTCTTACCGAGAATGTCGGCGTAGATAGCCTTGAACTCCTCTATCTCAAGCTCTGCCATCGCTTCCTCAAAGCGTCCGTCAAGAGTTTCGGGAGTTGCTTTTTCAATAAGATCGTCGCCCTTATCATGAAGCAGGTCTATGTTGCTGACGTCCGCAGTCTCGCCCTTCTGTGCCTTAATAGCGGCAACGGTATCAACGTACTGCTCGTAAAGGTCGGTGCGGCGCTTTGCCTTGTTGACCTCGTGATCAACGTCGTCGAGAGCGGATCCGTCTACGTTACCCTCCGCGCCGTTGTACTCCTTCTCAAGATCAGCGAGCCATTCGTCGTCCTTACAGTGCTTGGTGTTTATGTAGTCAAGTATCTCGTCCTTTGCCTCTGCGCGATAAAGCTCGTCGGCGTAGTTTTCAAGCAGCTTGTCAATATCGGCGATCTCGGTGCTTGCCGCCGCCTCTACCGCGCTCTCTGCCTGTACTTTAAGCTTCTCGTAGTATTCCTTGCCGTACTTGCCGTCATCTGCGGAAAGCGCGTCCGCGCTCGTACAGAATGCGTCGAGAAGTGCCTTGTTCATATCGGTTATTTCAGTTGTGGTATCAGCGTCTATCTTTGCGGCGGTGTCCGCATAGAGCTGATTGTCGGCATAGCCGTCAACACCGTAGAAGATATCAAATATACCCTTGAGCTCGCCGAGAGCCTTGTCCTGATTTCTCTGTATAGCGACAGCCTTAGCCGTTCTCGCAAGTATCTCCTCGTATTCGGGAGCGGCGAGAGAATTGTCAGTGCAGCTCTTGATCTCGGTCTTTGCGCCGTCAACGAGTGCCTTTACCGCATTTGAATCACCCTCTGCAAGCAGAGCGTCGAGCTTCTCGGAATAGATGCAAACGAGCATCTTGGCGCAAAGTCCGCCGTTACCGTAAAGCGTGGAAACGCTTTCCTTGAGCACGTTGTAATCGGTTGCGGAGGCTATCGCGCTGTCGATCTCCTTGAAGACATCGTCAACTCTCTGCTTAGCCTCTCCCGAGAAGACGTGCGAATAATATATCCACGCGACCTCGTTGATAGCCATACCCTGTGTGTAGTAAAGGTTGATAACATACTCCGTGGCAGTCTGCTCAAGCTCCGCGTCCGTAAGGCCGTTAAGCTTCAAGTAATATATCGCAACGTGATTATTCGTAAGTCTTCCGGGCTCAAGCGCAGATTCTCCGTTTTCACCCATGACTCCAAGTATCTCATTCGTCCTCGTGGTCAGAAGCGCCAGATTGTCCTCTCTTATCTCCTCGGGAGTACGAGCAGACACGGTTATCGAAAGCGCTATCATAGCCGTAAGCACGGCGAGCGTCATCGCGAATATTCTCAAACAAGTCAAAGTGCCTCGCTTCATAAGCATGAACCTCCAAAAACGATCAAAATCTATATATTAGGTGTATTTATCCCAGAAAATACTACATATAGTATTATTATACACGTTTTTTCGCCAGTAGTCAATACTTACTTTAAAATTTAACGCAAATTTTTATAATAAATTTTTCCATTTTGCAGTTTTCCATCTCAAAGTTCTCGTGATCTTCTGATGCTCTTTTGAATCCGCATAAAAAGAGTGCAAAAATTGTCTTAAAATATCATAAAAAATGAGTTTTGATACTTGAATTAAAGCATCAAATGTGCTATAATTCAATTGTATAATGCAAAATTTGTTTTTTTGCTCGGAGCAAGAGCAAAAAAGCTGATATTCTTTTGACGGAGACAAGAAAAATGAAGGCTGTTATCAACGGAAAGATAATTTTGAAGGACGGAATTCTTGAGGACCATGCCCTACTGTTTTCCGACGTTATTGAGGCTATAATTCCGCAGAACGATATTCCTTGTGCCGCCGAGATCATAGACGCGCAGGGCGGATATATCGCTCCCGGTCTTATCGATCTGCACATTCACGGATATCTCGGACGTGACGTCTGCGACGGGGACGAGAATTCTATGCGCACCATCTCCAAGGGACTTCTCGCCAACGGAGTTACGGGGTATCTCCCCACTACGATGACCGTTGATATGAAGGTCATTTGCAAGTCTCTTGAGGTATGCCGCTCGCTTATGAACGAGAGCAAAAGCTGGGACGGAAGCGCTATACTCGGAGTTCACGCCGAGGGGCCCTTTATCAGCGAGAGCAAAAAAGGCGCGCAGGATGCAAAATACATACTCAAGCCCGATGCAAGCTTCGTCAAGGAATACTCCGACGTAATCAAGATAATCACTCTTGCGCCCGAGACCGACGAAAAAAACTTCTCGGCTATCCGCGAGATCTGCAAGGACACGGACGTAACCGTCTCCATGGGACACACATCTGCGGATTACGATACCGCAATGGCTTCCACCCGTGCAGGAGTAAAACACGCCACCCACCTCTTTAACGCTATGACGCCTCTGGCGCATCGCGCTCCGGGCGTGGTCGGTGCGGCTCTCAATTCTGACGTAAGCTGCGAGCTTATCGTTGACACCTTCCACGTAAGCGCCGCTCTCTACGATATGCTCTTTAGGCTCAAGGGCAGAAAGCTCTGCTTTATTACAGACTGTCTCCCCGCGGGCGGTCTTCCCTACGGTGAATACACGCTCGGCGGCGCAAAGATCGTCTACCGCGACATCGTCTGCAGACTTGAGGACGGAACGGTGGCAGGAAGCGTGCTCCACCTCAATGAAGGCGTTTGGAACGCTTTCACAAATTCAAGCATTCCGCTTCACGAATGCGTTAACTGCGCCTCGCTCAATCCCGCGACCGTGCTCGGCATCGCAGACAGAAAGGGCTCTATCGAGGTAGGCAAGGACGCCGACGTTATTATTACTGACGGCAAGTTCAAGGTTATGAAAACTATTATTACAGGTGAGGTAAAATATGAATCTTAAGGTAAAAGCAAAGCTTGATCCTTCCTTTGAGCCGCTTTCAGTCGTTTGCCGCGATATGAGAAAAGCAACTAAGGATGACGGTCAGGATATTATAATCGCCGTTGAACGTAACCGTGGATATACCACGACATATAAAACGCGTATCTTCCGCGACGGCATCGGTAAGGACGAGGAGAACTTCAGATTTGTCGAGAGAATAGTAAAGTCTATCCTTTGGATAGCAGGCGGATATAAGATAATCATCGCAGGCAGCGAGACTGTCGGCAAGAGGATAAAAGAGGCATACACCTACGGCGGTCTTCGCGATTTTGACGTTCACTTTATGGAAAGAGTTTACGAGCAGCCCTTCTCAGTAGAGGTAGTAAGCTATGAAAACGCGCCCTCAGACATCTCTGCGGCGTCTCCCATCGGCAGACATCTCGAGGGCTGTCGCATAGGCTTTGATGCGGGCGGAAGCGACAGAAAGGTAAGCGCTGTCATTGACGGCAAGAGCGTTTACTCCGAGGAGGTAGTTTGGTTCCCTAAGACAAATTCCGATCCCGATTATCATTACAACGGAATTCTTGAGGCTATGAAAACAGCCGCTTCGCACATGCCGCGCGTTGACGCCATCGGCGTTTCAAGCGCAGGCGTTTATATTGACAACAGAATTATGGTCGCTTCTCTCTTCCTTAAGGTCAGCGACGAGGATTTTGATCGCAAGGTCAAGAATATGTATCTTGACGTAGCGCGAGAGATAGGCGAGAATATTCCGATAGAGGTCGCAAACGACGGTGACGTTACCGCGCTTGCAGGCGCTATGGATCTTGACGATGATTCTGTTCTCGGCGTTGCTATGGGTACGTCCGAGGCGGGCGGCTACGTTGACCCCGAGGGAAATATCACGGGTTGGCTCAACGAGCTTGCATTCGTTCCGGTCGACTACTGCCGCGAGGCTATGGTCGATGAGTGGTCGGGCGATTACGGCTGCGGAGTAAAATACTTCTCGCAGGACGGCGTTATCAAGCTTGCTCCCTTCGCGAGCATTGAGCTTGACGAGAGCCTGACTCTTGCGGAAAAGCTCAAGGTCGTTCAGGGGCTTATGAAGGACGGAGATAGCCGTGCCGCCGATATTTACGATACCATCGGCGCGTACTTCGGCTATGCGATAG
Source organism: Clostridia bacterium (assembly GCA_017504545.1). Taxonomy (GTDB): domain Bacteria; phylum Bacillota; class Clostridia; order Oscillospirales; family CAG-272; genus HGM12713. The sequence continues at coordinate 25,613 of JAFVRA010000084.1, forward strand.
CCTATTACGCTGAGTTCTACGACATAAAGCACGTGCTTATTATGGGACGCGTTACCTCGGGCGAGGGCGGAACTCTCATTCTTGAGCGCGCGAGAGAGGTTCTTGACAAGGAATTCCCCGAGCTTGCCTCCAAGATACAGCTCCACATTCCCGACGAAAGCTCGCGCCGCGTAGGACAGTCGGTTGCGGCTGCAAGTCTTCCCGAGATCAAATAAGATTATTTTTAAAAAAATAAAATAAAATCAAAAAAAGGACGGATGAACATGAAAAAGATCTTACTTCTTCTTCTCACCCTCGCGCTTGTACTTAGCATTTTTGCTTCGTGCAATACCTCCACCGACAACGAAGGCACAGACGACAAGAACACCCCCACCGACGCTCCTACGGATAAGCCCACAGAAAAGCCCACAGAAAAGCCTACCGAAAAGCCTACGGAGCAGCCTACCGAAAAGCCTACCGACGACGGTAAGGATGACGGAAACGAAGACGAATACGATACTATCACCATCGCAGAGGCACTTGAGCTCTGCGGCGAGCCCGGAAATCTTACTACTGAAAGATACTACATCCGCGCTACTATCATTTCTATTGACAACGCACAGTTCGGACAGATGACCATTGGCGACGAGACAGGTACTATCCCCGTTTACGGCACTTACAGCGCTGACGGTGAGATCAACTACTCCGCAATGGAGGACAAGCCCTACAAGGGTGACGAGGTCCTTCTCTACTGCACTCTCCAGAACTACAACGGAACTAAGGAAGTAAAGAGCGCTTGGCTCATCTCCTTCAAGCACGTTGAAATTGAGATCGACGAGTCTCAGTACACCGATATGAGCATTGCTGAAGCGCGTGAAGCAGAGGTCGGCACAAAGATAAAGCTCGACGGTGTCGTTGCGCGCATCACTTATGCAAACGGCATGGTTCCTATGGGCGTATATCTCGTTGATGATACTCAGTCTATCTACGTTTACGACGGCGATCTCGCTCAGAGAGTTAACATCGGCAACAAGGTTACCGTACTCGGCTCCAAGACCTATTGGATACTCGACTCCGAGAAGTCCAACGCGCAGAAGTTCGGCTACAAGGGCTGCTGTCAGCTTGAGGACGTGACCGTTCTTGACATCAAAACAGAAGGTAAGCCTGCTAACATCTCTTGGGTACAGGAAAGCACCGTAAAGGATATTCTCGACACCCCCGTTACCGAGAACGTAACCTCCTCTATCTTCAAGGTAAACGCTCTTGTTAAGAAGGTTCCCGGAAGCGGATTTACTAACTACTACTTCTTTGACCTTGACGGAGAGACCGGCTCTTACGCTTACTCTCAGTGCAACGGCAACGACTTTGCTTGGCTCGACGAGTTCGACGGTAAGATCTGCAAAGTCTACCTCTCTCCCCTTAACGCTAAGTCCACCTCTTCCTCCTGCTACTTCAGATTTGTTCCCATAGCAGTTTTTGACGAGGGCTTTAAGTTCGATACCACGAAGGCTGCTCAGCACGCGGTTGAATACATCGGAGTTACTCAGTTCCTCTCTTCCTACACCGGCAATCCCGCTAAGGAGCTTGCAACAAGCGTTTCCTCCGAGCTTCTCGGATTCGAGAACGCTACCCTTTCTTACACCTCGAGCGACGAGAACGTAGTTTACTTTACCACCGAGAACGGCAAGGTGATCTTCAACTGCAAGGATGCAGGCAAGGCTACCGTTACCGTTAAGGGCTCGTTTGGTGGTGTAGACTACTCTGAGGATATTGAGATCACAGTTCTTCCCAACGCTACCTACGAGAGCATCACCATTGAAGAGGCTAAGAGCAAGGAAGTTGGCGAGAAGGTCATCATCAAGGGTATCGTTGGTCCCTCTCTCGTAAACAAGAGCGGCTTCTACCTCTTTGACGGAACAGGCATGATAGCTATAACTCTTGCAGACGCTTCTGCCTTTAGCGAGCTTGAGATCGGCTACGAGGTAGTTCTTGAGGGTACGAGAGACTGCTTTAAGGATGCGGATAAGACTCACGCAGGTCAGCTTGCTGTCTCCAACTGCACTATCGTTGCTAACTACTACGGCGAGCACGATTACCACACCTTTGACTTTATCACCGACAAGGATATTAAGTTCATCTACGATCTCGACGAGAACGAGCAGCACTCCGACAAGGTTTACGTAGTTAAGGCTACCGTAACCCTTGAGGAAACTAATTACTACACCAACATCTTCCTTTCGGGCAACGGCGTAAACCTCAGACTCTACTGCTCCAGCGCAAGCCAGTACTCCTTCCTCAAAGCTTTCGCAGGTCAGGAGGTAACGGTTGAGGTCGCTCCTTGTAACTGGAACGACAAGACCTACTACACAGGTTGTGTTCTCTCTGTTACTACTGCAGACGGAACTGTAGTTCTCAACGAATTGAATTTCCAGTAAGATAATATAAAAAAGGCTGACTCGCCTGAGTCAGCCTTTTGTTTTTACTTGATCTCTGCTATCCATTCGGGCTTTATATGTCCCGTGGTCTCGATAATCTCAGCGTCAAGCTCGCGTACTGCTACCTCAAGCTCCTCGCGCTTTGAAAGTATCCACACGCCAAGCTCACCGTACTGGCGGACGAATTTGCAAACCTCGGGAGTTGCTTTAGTTCCCTTGAACCACGAGGTCATCTCGCAATCGTAGCACACCCAGACGTAAAGGTGATGCCCCTCTGCTATCTTCTTTACCTCGTCAAGACGCTCTGCCGAGAGATCGCCACCATCGTAATGAATGTCGGCGTAAGGAAAGCGTGCAGCCGCCGCTGCCATGGTATCAAGACGCGCGCAGGTAAATCCAACGTGAATGCTCTCACCGTAGCTTGCAACTATATCAAAGAGCTTGTCTCTCATCTCCTCGGGGAATGTCTCCCACACGTTATCTATTTTTACGGGTATTCCACTCTCACGCGCATAGTCGAGAAGATCGGTAATGAGCGGTATCTGCTCGCCTCTGAAATCCTCCGAGAACCAAAGTCCGTAATCATAGGATCTCGCCTCTGCAAGCGTTACTTTTCTTATATCGGTTCCCTTCTCTACGCGACTGCCGTCAGCCTTTCTCGCGGTACGGTCAAGCGTGTGATCGTGAAGTATCACTATCTCACCGTCAGCCGTGTATTTTGGATCGAATTCTATATAATCGTAGCCCTCTGCAACCGATGCCCTGAAAGCCGCCATGGTGTTCTCAGGATAGTCCGAGCTGACGCCTCTGTGTGCCTGTAATTTTGCCATAATAACCCTCCTTGGCTTTTTTAAAATTATAGCACTAACGCCCTCTTATGTCAAGCGGCAAAAAAACAAATTTCATTTTTTATTATAGTTATTGACTTTTTGCTTGCTTTGTGATAGGATATTAAAGCAAGAAAAAAATAAAGACGCAGCCAAATAAAATTACGGAGATAAAAATGATAGCTAATTGGATAAACGAAGCCTTTTTCGGATTTGACTACGCCATATTACAATTCTGCCATAATCTCGCAGAGTCGGCAGGCGGAATTTTAGGACCGATAATGGAGCTTCTCGCCTTTATCGGCGACAACGGATATTTCAGCTTTGCGCTCGCGCTTATACTTCTTCTCTTTCCCAAAACGCGAAAGTGCGGAGTATGTATGACACTCGCAGTCGGAGTTGGCGCTCTCTTTACCAACGTGGCAATAAAGAATATCGTTGCCCGTCCGCGTCCTTACGCTTCGGGCGTTGAAGCCTTCAACGAATGGTGGCAATTCGCAGGCGCGCATCTTGAGAGTGAATTTTCTTTCCCCTCGGGACATACCACCGCGGCGGTGGCGTCTATGCTCGCCGTATACTTATGCTTCTTCAAAAAGCACAAGTGGATAGTTGCCCCCACGGCGTTTTACGCTGTTCTGATGGGCTTTTCAAGAAACTACCTCGTCGTTCACTACCCCTCTGACGTCCTCGCGGCGTTCATCGTAGGCTCTGTATCGGCGGTGATTGCATTCTTCCTTACGAAGCTTATCTGGAGTGCTCTGCAGAAGCACTCGGACAATAAGCTTTTCGGCTTTGCCCTGAACTTTGATATCCGTTCTCTTTTCAAACAAAGCAAGAGTGAAAGCGCTAATGACGCGCAAGACTGACAAAGGAGATCTTAATTTGACGAAATTTGAAAAATTGGCGCTCATGACCCCTACCGTAAACTCTGACAGCCGAGCCGACAATATCCTGCGAATCGCGCTTGATATCGGCGAGGGATTGCTCAAGAGCGGCGCGGAGGTAAGGCGCGTTGAGATCACTATTGAAAAAATATGCAAGGCTTACGGCGCGGCTCATGCCGAGGTATTCTCTATAAACTGCCTGATCGTTGCCGCTATCCGTATGAACGACGGAAGCTATTCCTCGCAGAATCGCCGCATAACCAACATTTCAAACCATTTGCTCTGCCTTGAGCGTTACAACGCCCTCTCGCGCCGTATATGCGTGGAGACTCCCGACTTTGACGTGGTCGACGCCGAGATAAGAGAGATAAAGAAGAAGCGCAAGTTCCCCTTCTGGCTGACTCTTATCGGTCACGTCTTTGCGGCAGGCGGATTTGCGGTATTCTTCGGCGGATCGCTTCGCGACTTTCTTGCGGCGGCGATCATAGGTCTGATAGTCGCTTGTCTTGACCGCGTACACAACGAATACTTCAACGATATAACCAAAACTCTGTTTTTGTCATTTATCGGCGGAGTGCTTTCCTGCGGACTTGTGATCATAGGCGTCGGTGAGAGTATGGATATGGTCGCTATTGGAACGATAATGCTTCTCATCCCCGGACTTTCTCTCGGAAACGCGATGCGAGATCTGCTCGGCGGTGATACGCTCTCGGGAACGCTTAAGGTCGTTCAGGCGTGTATTACGGCAGTTATAATCGCTATCGGCTACGCGATCGCGATCCTTATGCTCGGAAAATATTGTCCTCCCTCTCCCACAGGTCTTCCCTTTGGTGAGATAGGAAGAATTGTTGCAGGACTTATAAGCTCTATTGCAGGTACGGTCGGCTTTGCCCTTATCTTTAAGCTTGCGCCCTCGCGCCTTCCCATAGCCGCTATCGGCGGTCTGTTTACCTATATTGCTTACGAGCTTTCGGTATATCTTGGAGCAAACGTGCTTCTCGCTTCCTTTATCGCGGCTCTCTTTATGGCGATATTCTCAGAGGTCAGCGCCCGCGTTTTCCGCGCTCCCACGGTACTTTTTCTCTTCCCCTGCGCTATTCCGATAGTTCCCGGAAGCGCGCTCTACTACTCTATGTTCCACCTGCTCTCAATGAATTTCGAGGGCTCGCTCAATTCTCTTAAGACCACGGGACAGACCGTGCTCGGAATCGCGCTCGGACTCAGCCTTGCGTCTATCGCCGTCGGTATGACACTACACGCCATTGAAGCGATCAAGAGAAAAAAGCAAAAAAAGAATAACTCATAAAAATAATGCGCTTGTAACAGTCCCGCTACAAGCGCATTTTGATCTTTATTATTCCAGTGCTCCGACCGTGCGAGAATTGCATCTGTAGGTTCCATCAAGTACACCCATCAGCTGCTCGTCATTCTCAAGGTCTGTAGTAGCGGCAAACTCGTCAAGGAGCATTCTCTTTGCTCTCTTGAGCGTGTTCTCGTCTCCCGCGGTTATCTTCCTGCCGATCTCGGATGAGCGCGCGATCCTGTCAAGTATGGTGTTTACGAGGACTATAAGCTCGCGTCTGTTGCCACCCGCGAGTATCTCGCGAAGCGCTGCGTTTCTCGCACGGCTGTCATCTATCCACTCAATAATCTCTCCGCGAAGCTCATCGGCAAGCGCACATATCTCATCTGCAGAAAGCAACGGCTGCATTTTAGAGGTCAAAACTTCATTGTTTACAGGCACGTACAATACCGAATTTATGTCCTTCAGCGGCGCGAGTATGTAGTACTCCTCGCTTTTACCCAAAGCATTGAATACCTCAGTGCGAATATCCGAAATCACACAAACCCCTTCTGAGCGATAGCTGACGTAATCTCCAATTGCGAACATATTTCCTCCTTTTTGCAAAAATCCATATGACTTATCTGCTATATATATATTTTACCATATTTTTTGACTTTTTTCCAAAGGCAAACCAAACAAAATTTCGTTTTTAAATTTGTTGAATTTAACCAAAAATTAAAGTCTGATGGCGTGATACTCTATTCCCACCGCATCACATATCTGAGCCTCGCGCTTATGCGAGCTGAACAGAAGCGTTTGTATACCCTCTCCACCAAGTCCACCGAGAAGCTTCAGCATACGCTCTGCGCGCTTCTCGTCAAGCTGACAGAGCGACTCATCAAGCACGAGAGGTGGAAGCTCACTACCGAAGATCCTCATAAAGAGTGAGAGTCTGAGGGCAAGATACGCAGCATCCTTGGTACCCGCGCTGAGCGAGTCTGCCTTGATGCCGTATCCGTCTCTGTCAAGTGAAAATCCAAGAGTGCTGTTAGTTCTCATTACCGAGTAGCGTCCGTCGGAAAGCTTATCAAGTATCTCACCCGCCTTCTGAGATATCACGGGCGTAACGCTTCCGCGAAGAGTGCTTGACGCCTGCTCTATAGACTCCATTGCAAGAGTGAGGGCATCGTAAAACTCTCTGTCGGTCTTATGCTTGCTCTCAAGCTCCGCAAGTGTATCACCAAGCGGCAAGGGATCCTCGGCGGTTGCGCTGAGCATTATCCTCTCTCCGTCGAGCGCTGAGATCCTGTCGGCGAGCTTACGCGCCTTCTCGCCAAGAAAGCTCCTCTCGCGCTCGGCGTCCGTTATCACCTTCGGGGTTATCTCCGAAGGATCGACGCTGATGCTATCACGAAGCTCTGCCTCGTCATAATGGCTGAGCGCCTCTCTCTCGGTGCTTATCATTCGCAAGAGCGCCTCAGCGTCACGCGAGAGGCTCTCGCGCTCGGATATGTAGCTCTCTATGCGCTTATACTCAAGCGCGGCGGCTTCGATCGTTGCATCCGCGCACTCGGTCGTTTTATTGAGTATGTCAAGAAGCGCCTTCTTCTTCTCGCCAAACGAGCGCTCGGATTCAAGCATCTCAGCCTCAAGGCGAGCCTGAGAGGTCATTACCTGTCTGTAGGCGATAAGCTCCGCGGCACATCTGTCAAGCTTATCGGAAAGATCTGTGGGGGTTGCCGAATACTCCAGAGCAATGCGCTCTATCTCTCTGCCGCATTTTCCCGCGCTCTTGAAGGATAGCACGGCAAATACCACGGCGATCGGCAAAGCCGCTATTGCGGCGGTACCGATAAAGAACGTAAGCAGAGCTGATACACCGCCCGCAACCGCGGCGATGATACCAGCCACGAGCAGTACGATCGCCCGCGAGCGAGCCGACCTTGCCTTTGCTCTCTGTCTGTCTATCTCAAAGAGCACTGCCGCCTTGCCGCCCGCCGCCTCAAGCTTCTCGCCAAGCGCGACAATCTCCGAGTCGCAGTTGTTCTTGCTCTCGCGGTCGTACTCCTCGCGCTTCGCGTTATAGCTCTTTTCCGCCTCAGAAAAAGCGCGAGCTGCTATCTTAAGCTCAGCCGTATGGCTCCTGTCGGGCAGAAAGTCGCCCTTCTTAATCTCGGTATCCTTCTGCTCTATTCGCTTCTCTACATCGCACTTGAGCTTTTCGTTTTCACGAAGAGCGTCAAAGCGCTTAACGGTATTGACCTTATTGAGCTCGCGAAGCAAGGCGTCCTTTTTCTCAAAGTCAGCCTTGGCGATCATATACGAATCCTTTGCCGACTTGAGCTTTCGCTCGGTCTCGGCAAGGTTCTGCGAGGATTCGTGCGCGCGCTCGATGCGCTGACGGAGCGCGTTCATCTTCTGCTCATCCTCATAAAGACTGCCGCCCGTCTTATTCTTGTGTCTGTAGCCCACACGGACAGAATCAAGCGACTTGAGTATCCTCGTGGTATCAACGGATTCGTCCGCGGCGCTGAGCATATTCTCAATGCCGTAGGCGAGCTTGTCGCCGTTTATCTCTGACGAGCGCATCTGTCCTACGCACGCGGTGCTCTCAAACACCTCTCTGGGCACTCCGAGGAAGTATTCACCCGGAGACTTCTCGGTATCGATCTCGCCTCCGTCATCAAGGCAGATCACGCTAAGCTTTTCGCTTCCGCTTCTGCCCGATTCGTTAAAGCTTCGCTCGATGCGGTAGGTCTTATCCCCGTGAGAGAAGGTCATACTACCTGCCGCACGGTGTCCGCTCCAGCTTACCGATCTCTCACGCTCGCTGTTGGTAGCAGAGCGGCGAGTCAGTCCGTAGAGCATAAATTTTATAAAGAGCAGGAGAGTGCTTTTTCCCGACTCATTCTCACCGTAGATGATATTGAGCGCACCCTCGGGCTCTATTTTTCTATCCTTCATACATCCGAATTCGGAGACGTTAAGTTGAATTATCTTCATATTCCTCTCCTTACTCGGACACGCCGAAAATACTCTTGCCGTCTATAGCCGCAAGACCGATGCGGAGCGCCTTGGTTGCAAGTCTGCGCTCGTTTCCGTCCTCTGAGCGAAGCTTTGGCAAAAGAGTTCTGTAAAGCTCGCCTCTGAGAGTCGCGTCGCGCTCAAGGTACTCGCCGTCAAGAAGTGGCATTGTATCGTCAACTATCTCAAGGTATTCAACGCCGCTCTCTGCCACTATCTTGGAAATCGAAAGAATAGCGTGATTTACCGTCTGCTCCTCTGCTCTGCCGCAAAGGCTTATGCGAACGTGAGCACCACGAGATGCAGAGCAGGACGACGCGGTGGCAATAAGTGCCTCAACGAGCGCGGAATTCGTCTCAATATTGCTGACGTCAAGCTCGCGAATATAGAAGGCTCTCTCGGAGAGCACTCTGCGGCTTACCTCGCATCTGCCGCCGTCAAGATCTACTATCCAGACGCCGCCCGTGCCAAGCTCGTCAAAGCTTCTGCCCTCGGCAAAGCCGCAGTAGCGCACTCTTCCGTCGCTGTCCTCGCGCTCGTCGCGATTGTGGATATGTCCGAGCGCCGCGTAATCAAAGCCGAAGCGCTCAATTTCAGCGAGCGTCAGCGGCGCGTAGCGCGATACGAGCGAGGCGAGATCGGCGTGCGCGCAAAGAAGCTTGATATAGCCGTTGTCCACGGGCACGGTCGCGTCCGAGAGCGGACTGTTCATCAGCGCCATAGAGGTAAAGGCGTAGCCATAGACTCGCACGCGAAGATCGTCAAAATCAAACGCCTGAAGCTCGGGCGAGCTGAACACCGTAAGCTTGTCTCCAAGGCGCGCGCGTATCTTTGAATAAAAGCAATTTTCGGTATAATAATCGTGATTTCCGGGAGACAGTACCACGGGAATACCGCAATTTTCAGCGAGAGTGCAGAAAAGCTCGGCGCTCTCGGGGGTTACGAAGCGGCTGTCAAAAAGGTCGCCTGCGATCAGTATCATCTCGCACTTTTCGTCTTTCGCGCAGTCAAATATGCGGCGCAAAAGCTCTCTGCCCGCTTCTCTCTGCTTGTCGGCGTCCTTCTGACCGTAGGCGCAGAAGGGGCTGTCGAGATGAAGATCGCCCGTATGAAGTATCCTCATTTGGTATCTCCTTTCGTCTTTCAATGTCTTTTGAGCCTTTCTATAAGCTCCTCGCTCGCCTCGGGTATGTTCTCAAGCGGAAAATCAATACCGAGCGCGCGATATTTTTCAACACAGAGCTTGCGGAATGGCAAAAGCTCTGTCTTTTCTATACAAGAATATCTCTCACTCAGCGCATAGAGACGGCGCACCGACTCCTCGCTATCGTTGAGCGTGGGGATGATCACCTGTCTTATCCACACCCGTTTGCCGAGCGCGTCAAGTCGCGCAAGAAAGTCCTCTGCACTCTGCATCGACATTCCCGTATATTTATTGTAATCTGTGTCATTCGTATATTTGTAATCGAGAAGCACGAGATCGGTAAGCGAGAGCAGTCGTTCAACGCTCTCGTTATAAATGCAGCCGCTCGTGTCAAGCGCACAGCTTATTCCGTCTGCTCGGCAGAGGCTGAAAAGCTCAGCGACGAAATCTGCCTGAAGAAGCGGCTCTCCGCCCGAAACCGTAACTCCACCGTCCTTGCCGAAATAAGCGCGTAGCCTTTGTATCTTGCGAAATATCTCCTCGGCGCTCACAAGCTTGCCGCCGCCAAAGTCCCACGTGTCAGGATTATGACAGCAGGCGCATCGCAGAGGACAGCCTTGCATAAACACGACGGCGCGTACTCCGGGGCCGTCAACTGTTCCGAGGCTCTGAAAGGAATGTATGCGACCTTGCATAATCAGATCCTGTCGTGGAAGGTACGCATAATTACCTCCTTCTGCTGCTCGCGCGAGAGCTTGCAGAAGTTTACGGCGTAGCCCGAAACTCTTATCGTGAGGTTGGGATACTCCTCGGGGTTTTCATACGCCTTCATCAGAAGCTCGCGGTTCATAACGTTTACGTTGAGGTGATGCGCATTGTTTGCAAAATATCCGTCTATGATAGAAACGAGGTTGTCCACTCTCTCGTCTTCACTCTTTCCGAGCGCCTCGGGAACTATCGAGAAGGTGTTGGATATACCGTCTCTCGCGTAGATATAAGGGAGCTTTGAAACAGAATTAAGAGAAGCGAGAGCGCCGTTTTCCTCGCGGTTGTGCATAGGATTTGCGCCGGGAGCAAAGGGCTCGCCCGCGCGTCTGCCGTCGGGAGTCGCGCCCGTCTTCTTGCCGTAGACCACGTTAGAGGTTATAGTAAGCACCGAAAGCGTGTGCTTAGCGCCTCTGTATGCAGGCGTCTTCTTGAGCTCGCCGATAACGTCGCGCAGAAGATCCTGTGCGATCTCGTCGACTCTGTCGTCGTCGTTGCCGAACTTGGGGAAATCGCCCGTGGTTATAAAATCAACTATGATTCCATTCTCGTCGCGCACGGGGCGTACCTCGGCGTACTTTATTGCCGAGAGCGAGTCGGTGATAACCGAAAGTCCTGCCACACCAAACGCCATAAGTCTATCGACGTCGGTATCGTGAAGCGCCATCTGAGTCTTCTCGTAGGCGTATTTATCGTGCATATAGTGGATGCAGTTCATTGTGTTTACGTAGAGTCTGCAGAGCCACGAAAGGTATCTGTCAAAGCGAGCCTTGACCTTGGTGTAGTCAAGCACCTCGTCGGACATAGGCTCTTCCTCGGGACCGAGGCGAGTGCCGTACATATTGTCAATTCCGCCGTTGAGTGCGAGAAGCAGAAGCTTTGCGAGGTTAGTTCTCGCACCGAAGAATTGCATCTGCTTACCGACCTTCATCGCGGAAACACAGCAGGCGATAGCGTAATCGTCGCCGTAGGAGATACGCATAAGATCGTCGTTTTCGTACTGGATCGAGTCGGTATCAACCGAAAGCTTGGCGCAAAAGCGCTTAAAGCCCGCGGGAAGCTGATTGCTCCAAAGCACCGTGAGGTTAGGCTCGGGAGCCTCACCGAGCGTGTAGAGCGTGTTGAGAATTCTGAACGAGCTCTTTGTTACGAGCGTGCGGTGGTTCTCGCCCATACCTCCAACGCTCTCGGTTATCCACATAGGATCTCCGCCGAAAAGCTCGTTGTACTCGGGCGGACGGAGATGACGCGCCGCGCGAAGCTTGATAACGAGATCGTCTATGATCTCCTGCGCTCCCACCTCGTCAAGAATTCCTGCCTTCATATCTCTCTCAATGTAAATATCAAAGAAGGTAGAGCATCTTCCAAACGACATAGCCGCGCCGTTCTGCTCCTTATTTGCGGCAAGATAGCCGAAATAAGTCCACTGCACCGCCTCGCGAGCGTTAGTTGCAGGGAGACTTATATCTATACCGTAAAGCCCTGCCATCTTCTTGAGCTTCTTAAGAAAATCTATCTGGCTGTAAAGCTCCTCAAGCAGCTTTATGGTCTCGGAGTCCATAATTCGCTCTCCGACAGCCTTCTTGTCGGCAACCTTCTGCTCAATAAGACAGTCAACGCCATAAAGCGCAATTCTGCGGTAGTCGCCTATTATTCTTCCTCTGCCGTAGGCGTCGGGAAGTCCCGTGAGAAGTCCGCAATGCCTTGCCGCCTTCATCTCATCTGTGTAAACGCGGAAAACTCCGTCGTTGTGTGTGGTACGGTATGTAAAATACTCCTCTATCTTGTCAGAGAGCTTATATCCGTAGGACTCGCAGGCGTTTCTCGCCATACGGATACCGCCAAAGGGATTAACGCCTCTCTTAAGCGGCTCGTCGGTCTGAAGTCCCACGATTATTTCCTTATCCTTATCAATATAGCCTGCCGCATAGTTGCAAAGCGAGGAGACCGTGCTCGTGTCAATAGAAAGAACTCCACCGCGCTCACGCTCTATTGCCTGAAGCTCCTTCAGACGTGTGTTGAGCGCAACCGTCCTGTCGGTAGCACCTGCGAGAAAGCTCGCGTCTCCCGTATAGGCGGTGTAGTTCTTGTTGATGAAATCGCGGACGTTGATATGCTCCTGCCAATCGCCGCTTACAAATCCGTTCCATGCCTCAAACTTCATAAAATTACCCTAACCTTTCCTTTGCAAAAATTATCTCCGAAAAGGGCTCTGCTTATAAAAAAACAGAGCACCCCCGATATATCGGAGCTGCCCAGACGGTCGGCTATCAAAAGGCAACTGCCTTTTTGTTTTTGGCGCACTGTGTCAATTCACATTTCCGTCAGCGCCTCAACATCTTAATTATATCACTTTTCCTCTCAAATGTCAATGATTTTAGCGCTTTTATTTCAGAAAAGCGAGATTTTTTGTCTTTAGTGCGCCACGCGCCGCATATACTTTAGCAAATAAGCTATATGGAGGCAAAATATGCTCTTACCCGTTCCCTACGATCGCCGCCGCGCCGTTGAATACGCTCGCCGCTGGGCGCTCTCAAGAAACCCTCTGTTCGTCAATTTCGCAGGTCAAGGCGGCGACTGCACTAGCTTCGTGTCGCAATGTATTCTCGCAGGCTGTGGCATTATGAATTACACCGATACCTTCGGCTGGTACTATATCTCGCCGAGCGACCGCGCGCCTGCCTGGAGCGGAGTTGACGAGCTATATAACTTTTTGACTGCCGCGCCCGATTTTGCAAGAGCAAATCAAGGCTACGGTCCCTACGCGACCGATGCAAAGGTCGCAAGACGGATCGATGTTGGCGACGTGATACAGCTTGCTAATGCCGACGGTGAGTTTTATCACACGCTGATAATAAGCGACTTCCGCGACGACGACGTTCTCGTCTGCGCCCACACCAACGATGCGCTTGACAGACCGCTCTCGGAGTACAATTACGCCTCTCTTCGCGTGCTTCACATAGAGGGCGCAATGCTCTATTTTGACGACACCCGCATCTTCGAGGACCTAATCAACGCCACGGCTCTGCCGAAAAGATGTTGATATAAACCGCCCTCTCAGGCCGCTACGCGTCCAGCTCTCCCAAAGGGCGAGCCTTTTAGTAACATAGGTCTTAGCTGATTTGAGTTTTCGCAGGGATAGCACTGTGTAAAAATAAGCACTTTAATAAAGCGGCTAATAGCAATCTAACATAAAGGCTCTCCCTCGGGGAGAGCTGGCGGCGAAGACGCCTGAGAGGGCTTTGAGAAAATATATTAATTTTTTAATTGACAAAGATAGCAAGCATGAAACAATCGCGCCGCGAAAGCGTGATGTCCTTATCGGAGAAATACGAAACATTTACCTAACACCACACGGTAGGGGCGAACTGTGTTCGCCCGCGGGGGACCGCAGGTCTCCCCTACGGATAAGATGTTATGCAATAAGCAAAGATTAACCCCGACAGATTTTAAAGTCTGTCGGGGTATCGTCACCTATGTAAGCTTTAACTCCATATATCCGCAAGTAAACGGAAAGAAGTCGAATTTTTGGGTTTTGATATGCTTAAATCCAAAAGAT
>JAFVRA010000085.1 GCA_017504545.1 Clostridia bacterium
GCAGATCCCGCAGAGTGCAAGATGATCGCTGATCTCGGCGTTACTATGCTCGCAGCAGGCATCGGTAACATACACGGTAAGTATCCTGCAAACTGGAAGGGTCTTTCCTTTGAGACTCTTGATGCAGTTCAGCAGCAGACCGGCGATATGCCTCTCGTTCTCCACGGCGGCACAGGTATCCCCGAGGATATGATCAAGAAGGCTATCTCTCTCGGCGTTGCAAAGATCAACGTTAACACCGAGTGCCAGCTCGCATTCGCAGCTGCCACCAGAGGCTACGTTGAGGCAGGCAAGGACCTTCAGGGTAAGGGCTTTGACCCCAGAAAGCTTCTCGCTCCCGGCGTTGAGGCTATCAAGGCTACCGTTAAGGAAAAGATGGAGCTCTTCGGCTCTGTTAACAAGGCTTGAGCTTAGAATAATTAAAACAAAGGTTGCGGCTTATGCGGCAACCTTTGTTAATAGAAACGATTTCATTATTTATTTTATTTTTCAGAGGTGATTTTGGTGACAAAAATAGATATTATTTCAGGATTTCTCGGCGCAGGTAAGACTACGCTTATAAACCGTCTTATCCACGAAGCGTATAAGGGCGAGAAGATCGTTCTTATCGAAAACGAATTCGGCGAGATAGGCATTGACGGCGGCTTCCTCAAGGATGCGGGAATAGAAATATCCGAGATGAATTCGGGCTGTATCTGCTGCTCGCTCGTAGGAGATTTCAGCAAGGCACTCAAGAAGGTCGTGGACGAGTATTCTCCCGACAGGATCCTTATCGAGCCCTCGGGCGTCGGTAAGCTCTCCGACGTTACTAAAGCAGTTCTTGATGCAAATATAGAGGGTGCTGAGCTTAACAGCTCGGTTGCCGTCGTTGACGTCAACAAGTGCAAGATGTATATGAAGAACTTCGGTGAGTTCTTTGGCGATCAGATAGCAAACGCAGGCTGTGTGCTTTTCAGCCACACCGATAAGACCACCGACGCAAAGCTTTCCGAGGCACTCGCTCTCGTAAGAGAAAAGAATGCAGGAGCGGTTATCATAACCACCCCCGCTGATAAGCTTGAGATAAGCGCTCTCATCGCGGCTCTTGAAAAGAGATCCTCGCTTGAGCAGCATATCAAGGAGCTTATGGAAGAGGATGCGTGTCCCGTTTGCGGTCATCACCACCACGACCACGAGCACCACCATCATCACGAGCATGATCACGAGCACGAGCATGATCACGATCACGAGCATGAGCATCACCATCATCACGATGAAGATTGCGACTGCGATTGCCACGATCACGAGCATCACCATCATCACGACGAGGATTGCGACTGTGGTTGCCACGATCACGAGCATCATCACCATGACCACGAGCACGGTCATCACCACCATCATCACGCTGACGACGTATTCACGAGCTGGGGCAGAGAAACTGTCAAGAAATTCAGCAAGGACGAGATCTCTGACATTCTCACAGCCCTTGAGGACAGCGACAAATACGGTATGATCCTTCGCGCTAAGGGTATGGTTGAGTGCAAGTGCGGCAAGTGGATATACTTCGATTACGTTCCGGGCGAGCCTGACGTAAGAGAGGGAAGTCCCGAGCCTATCGGCAAGCTCTGCGTTATCGGATCTAAAATCAACGAAGAAGCCATTTCGGCTTTGTTTGGAGTATAAAAATGAAAATTCCCGTATATCTGTTTACAGGATTTCTTGAGGGCGGCAAGACCTCTATAATTCAGGAATCGCTTGCCGATCAGAATTTCAACAGCGGTGAGAAGACTCTCATCCTGCTTTGCGAAGAAGGAATTGAGGAGCTTGATCCCTCTAAGTTCTGGGGCAAAAACGTAACTATCGAGACTATCGACTCCGAGGATATGATCACAGAGGAAAATCTGCTTTCTTACACCAAGGGCAAGAAGATAGACAGAATTATAATAGAATACAACGGAATGTGGCTCTTGCAGAGACTTTACGATAATTTCCCTGAGAATTGGGGAATTTATCAGAATATGATGTTCGCCGACGCAAATACCTTTATCTCTTACAACAGCAATATGCGCCAGCTCGTTTACGATAAGGTCAAGGATGCTGAGATGCTTGTCCTCAACCGTGCTTCTGATGCTATAGACAAGGAAGAGATACACAAGATAGTCCGCGGCATCTCGCGTATGACTGCTATCGTTTACGATTATCCCGACGGACACGTTGAGTACGACGAGATCGAGGATCCTCTGCCTTTTGATCTTAATGCCGAGCTTATCGACATCGCAGACGAGGATTACGCGCTCTGGTACAGAGATATGTCCGAGGAGCTTCCCAAGTATAACGGCAAAAAGGTAAAGTTCAAGGGAATTATCGCAAACGATCCGCGCCTTCCCAAGAATTCTACCATCATCGGCAGACACGTTATGACCTGTTGTGTTGACGACATTCAGTACAGCGGTATGATATGCATATTCAAGGACGAAAACAAGCTCAAGACTCGCGATTGGGTAACCGTGAAGGGAACACTCAAGATAGAGCCGCACAAGCTCTATCGCAATCAGGGGCCCGTGCTTTACGTTGAATCCACCGAATTTGCAGTACCGCCCAAGCAAGAGGTAGCCACATTTTATTGATAACGAGGTAATACTATGATAGGAACTTGTGTCAAATGCGGAAATCACAAATGGGATAAGATAGTCAGGGACGGCAAGGTCATCTGCCCCGAATGTAACCACTCCTGGAGCTATATAGCAAAGCCGCTCTTTATTCTCAGTGGATGCAGCGGTGTCGGCAAGACCACTACGGCAATCGAGATAATGCAGAAGCAGACAGACGTAGTAGTTCTTGACGCTGATATTTTCTGCGGTGTTCAGAACGCTACCACAGAAGATGATTACAGAAGAAGAGTTGATACGCTCGAAAGCCTTTCCCGTAACATCTCACAAAGCGGCAAGCCTGTCCTTTGGACAATGGCGGGCAATCTTGATATGATCCCTACGTCCTACAACACCCGTTTCTTCAGCGGTATCCACACTCTCGTTCTGACCGTAGATGAAAAGGATCTCAGACACAGAATGTCGGTCGGCAGAGGTATTACGGATAGCGGCTGGATAGAAGGATCTGTCGGATATAATGAATATCTGCGTACCCACAAGAGCCTCGGCTCACTTGAGTATGAGACGCTCGACATAACCGATAAAACGCCTACAGAAGCGGCAGACGCCGTCATAGAATGGTTTAAAAATTATCTTTAAACTCAAAAGTGAAGAACAGAGCAATAAACCGCCGAGAGCGACCAAACGGTTACTCTCGGCGGTGTATTTGTTATTTCAAAATAATGTGCATACCAAGTGAAGATTTTCTCGTATCTTCCGGTAGTTTTAAAACATTTTCATCAACCAAATCGTGAATTGCCATCATTCTCATAGCATACAATTCCATTCTGATGTTATATCCAATGTTGTCATGTAATACCTGATGGCTATATTTTTTGAATATCTCCTCAACCTTTTCATACAGATCAGCAACATTCTTAATAAGCAATTCATAGTTTTTGTGTTCACGGAAGAGTTGATGAATCTGTCTGAGTTTTTCAATTCTGATAACGAGAATATCGGGAATCACATGTCCATTATCAGAAATATGTGCATACCTACCGTTAATACCATCCCATACTCTTTTTTCAATATCGGTAAATGAGGATGCTTTTCTGTTTTCCCTTATGCAATTACACATAAGCTCCGTTTCCTCGTACTCGGGTTCGCCGCATTGATTCCACAAAGAATAGTCATTGTATTTATAAGTCCAAAACATATTTTGTTCATTGCCGCATCCATTGTGTCCCATAACAGTATCTTCGGGAAGATCAGTTAATTCATAACCAACAAATCCCCAAGATTCTCCGTTCGCACGTTTGGGCGGTTCGTAAATGTTTTGTGCCTTTACCGAATTTTCAATTAAATAATCAATGAGATCGGGAACCAACCACCAACGAATTGTATTATCATCAATGTGATCGCCTGCAATTCCCAGGGAACGAATTTTGGTCATTCTGTCGTCCATAAACTCTCTTATAAGATGACTTCTTTCTCTTGCAGTCTTTCGGAGAGCATGATAGACTTCTATTCGACAATCTTTATCTAATATAAAGAAATTAGTTATATATTTATCACCTTGCTTCTCAAGAAGTGTTGCGTGGTGAAGGATATTAACCTCTTCCTCCATGTAAGGGAGTGCTACACCAAGTTCCATAGATAACTCTTCAATCGTTGAGGGGTTATTGCTTGTTTGTAGCAAAATGTTGTTTGGAATTTTTCTGTTTACAGCTTTCCAAGGCAGTCCGCTGGGTTGTGAACCGCTTGCGGCGAATGTAATATTTTCGGGATTATAACTGCGTTTTCCAAATTCTCTTGCCATATTCATACCTTCTTTCAATATGATTCTTGCACGGTGAAGTCTTTGCTGAACCGCGCTTATGGAAAGTGACAGCGATGATGCAATGTCACGAACGCTCTTGTTTTCGATGTAATAGGCAACGACTATATTACGATAATCACTCTTAATGAATGCCAACTCTCGTCGGAGCAGTGCTATTTGCTCTGTGCGTATCATTTCATCAAGGATATTTTCGCTTTCGTCTTCGATCTGATAATCACCGATATCGGAACCGGTTACCGACTCGTTTTGACTATGCTTTTCTTTTGCCCATACTGAATAACGGTTTCGCGCGATCTGCCATACCCACGCCGAAAAACTTGTAGGGATCGTGTTTTTATTCAAAGCCGCAATGATCTGAAGCGCAATATCTTGCGTTAAATCTTCAGCTTCTTCATTGCGCCCTGTTTTTTTCAAACAGAAATAAAACAGCTTTCCCATATAGTTTTCGGTAAATTCATTGATAAGTCTATCACGCATTTTGTTCGTTTCCTGCATTTTCTCGCCTCCTTTCACTCATATAGTGTGGCATTTCTCGATTTGCTGACAAGATTATTAAGAATATTATATCATAAACATGCTAATTAGTCTATAAAAAATCATTTTTCCTCGCGAATGAAAAGGGCAGAGAACATAAAAATGTTCTCTGCCTTTTGTCTATCAGTAATGTATTCCTAAAAAGAATACGCTTTTATTTTATTCCAACTCTCCGCTTATCTTAGGAGAGCCGTCCATAAGAACTGCCTCGCGGGTAATATATTTCGGCTCTGCCTTATCCGTAACACACTCGCGTGTTATTACAAGCTCGGCAACGTCGCTGCGAGAGGGAATTTCGTACATAAGGGGCATCATAAGATTTTCCATTATAGAGCGAAGACCTCGCGCACCCGTATTTCTTTCAATTGCAAGTGCCGCGATAGCTTCAAGCGCGCCGTCGTCAAGAGTAAGCTGCACGCCGTCCATCTCAAAGAGCTTTTCATACTGCTTTGTGATAGAGTTCTTAGGCTCGCGGAGTATTCTTACAAGTGCTTCCTTATCAAGATCGTCAAGAGTTACTATAGCGGGAATTCTTCCGACAAGCTCGGGAATAAGTCCGAATTTAACGATATCGTGGGGAAGAACGTCCTTGAACACGCCCTTTGCCTTGCGCTCAGCCTTTTTCTTGATCTCGCTTGAAAAGCCGATAGTCTGGTTGCCCTGTCTCTTCTCAATTATCTTTTCAAGTCCGTCAAACGCGCCGCCGCATATAAAGAGAATATTCTCTGTGTTTATCTGTATAAACTCCTGATTGGGATGCTTACGTCCGCCCTGAGGGGGAACGTTTGCCACGGTGCCCTCAAGTATCTTGAGAAGCGCCTGCTGAACGCCCTCGCCCGAGACGTCTCGGGTAATAGAGCGGTTCTCGCTCTTTCTTGCGATCTTGTCTATCTCATCAATATAGATGATACCTTTTTCGGCAAGCTCAATATCATAATCAGCCGCCTGAATAAGTCGCAGAAGGATATTCTCAACGTCCTCACCAACGTAGCCAGCCTCAGTAAGCGTGGTAGCGTCAGCGATAGCAAAGGGAACCTTGAGCGCCTTAGCGAGCGTCTGTGCAAGATAAGTCTTTCCGACACCCGTAGGTCCTATGAGAAGAACGTTGCTCTTCTGAAGGTCAACGGTGGGAAGATCGTTATCGGCATTCTTGTTTTTAGCATCATTTTGCTCATTTTTGTAAAGAATACGCTTATAGTGGTTGTAAACGGCAACCGAGAGCGCCATTTTGGCGTCATCCTGACCGATTACGTAGGTATCAAGCATTTCCTTAATCTGCACGGGCTTGGATAGAGTATCAAACGAAAGATCGCCCATTCCGCTCTCTGCTACGGTGTTCTCGTAAATAAGCTGCTGACATGCATCGACGCAAAAGTCGCAGATATACGCGCCCGTAGGAGAGGGAATAAGGAAATTCACCTGATTCTCGCGTCTGCCGCAAAAGGAGCAGAAGCGTGCGCCGTTTGCACCGGAGTGTGAATTATTTGAAGCCATTTTTTATCCTTTCAAATTGCAATCCCGAAGTTGATCAAGCTCTCTTAGCGAATATCTTATCGATAAGTCCGTACTCAAGAGCCTGCTCGGCGGTCATGAAGTTATCGCGCTCTGTGTCGCGTGCGATCTCTTCAATAGAGCGACCTGTATTTTCAGCAAGAATTCTGTTAAGGTTATCTCTCGTGCGGAGAATAAGGTCTGCCTGGATCTTAATATCGGTAGCCTGACCCTTAGCACCGCCGAGAGGCTGATGGATCATTATCTCGCTGTTGGGAAGAGCGATGCGCTTACCCTTGGCACCTGCGGAAAGAAGGAATGCGCCCATACTTGCCGCCATACCGATACAGATAGTCGAGACGTCGCACTTAACGTAATTCATTGTATCGTATATCGCCATACCTGCGGTGACAGAGCCACCGGGGCTGTTGATATAGAAGCTTATGTCCTTATCGGGATCCTGCGCTTCAAGGAAGAGAAGCTGTGCTACAACCAAAGATGCAGTGGTATCGTTTACCTCATCAGACAAGAATATGATCCTGTCATTGAGCAAACGCGAGAAAATGTCATACGAGCGCTCACCCTTACCGGTCTGCTCGACCACCATAGGAACGAGTGCGTTGTACATCTTGTTATCATAATCAAACATTGTAAATACCTCCAAATTTAGTTGTGCATTATATTTAGGTAAAAGCCGAAATTACTTAACGGTAACTACTGCCTTTTCCTTAACGAGCTCCATTGCCTTCTGAACCTTCATATCAGCAGCAATAGCCTCGGAGTCGATGCTTGCCTTTACCTGCTCAAGCTCAATGCCGTAAGCGTTAGCGATCTTCTCGTACTCGGAGTTGATGTCCTCCTCAGTAGCCTCAAGATTCTCAAGAACAGCGATCTTCTCAAGAGCGAGTCTTGCCTTAACCTGACGCTCTGCCTGAGGTCTCATCTGCTCACGGAGAGAGTCGAGAGTCATGCCGGTGTACTTGAAGTATGTGTTGAGGTCAAGTCCCTGAGAGCGAAGTCTTGTATCATAGTCGCGAACGAAGTTCTCGGTCTCTGCTACGAACATAGGCTCGGGAATATCAGCCTCAAGCTTTTCAATAAGAGCCTCTACGAGCTTATCCTCAACTGCGTTCTCAGCAGCGGTCTCGTGTCTCTTTTCAATTTTTGCCTTAACGTCTGCCTTATATTCAGCAAATGTATCAAATTCGGAAACGTCCTTAGCAAAATCGTCGTCAAGCTCGGGGAGCTCAACCTTGGTAATAGCGTGGATCTTTACCTTAAAGGTAGCATCCTTGCCTGCGAGATCCTCAGCGTGATACTCGGTGGGGAAGGTAACGTTAACGTCAAATTCGTCGTCGATGCTCTTGCCAACGATCTGCTCCTCAAATCCGGGAATGAAGGAGCCGGATCCGAGCTTAAGAGCGTAATCAGTGCCCTTGCCGCCCTCAAATGCAACGCCGTCGCAGAAGCCTTCAAAATCGATAACGGTGGTATCGCCAAGCTCTGCAGCTCTGTCGGTAACGTCGATCTCACGAGAGTTTCTCTCACGGATAGTCTCGATCTCACGGTCAACGTCCTCGTCGCTTACGGGAGTAACTTCCTTTTCTACCTCAATACCGAGATAGTCCTTGATCTCAACCTCAGGCTTTACGTAAACCTTTGCGGAGAGAACGAGACCGTTCTCGTCGATAGAAACTACGTCAAACTCGGGCTGACCAACAGTGTCGATAGCAGCTTCCTTAAGAGCCTCGGTGTAAGCGTCGGGAATAAGGTCGTTGATAGCGTCCTCATAGAAAACGCCCGTGCCGTACATCTTTTCGATGATAGAGCGGGGAGCCTTACCCTTTCTGAAGCCGGGAACGGCGATGTTCTTGACCTGCTTGCGATAAACGTTGTTTACTGCAGCGTCAAATGTTGCTTTGTCAACAGAAAACTGTAATTCGTATCTGTTCTTTTCAATTACTTCAGATTTTGTTAAACTCATTATAGTTTAAACCTCCGATAAATATAATATAAATTTTTACATACATCCTATATTGTACTTTTTTTTGTGCCTTTTGTCAATAGCTTTTGCGAAATTATCCAATTATCTGCGGTAAAAAGTCCAGAAAATCCGCCGATATCATGCGAAATTCAATATTTTCCCACTTAAACACGCCGCCTTGCGCGTAGCATCCGTGGATATGTCCGAAATAACATCTTGAAACATTGTATTCCTTGAGAGTTTCCAATATCTCAACACACTCAAAGTCGCTCCAAACGGGAGGGAAGTGGAAAAAGGCTATTATCTCCTTTCCCGTGCCTTCAGAGAGCTTTTTAGCCTCGTCAAGCGAGAGCTTGAGTCTTATGACCTCTCGATTTACTATCTTATCATAATCAGCACTTACCGCCTTTGACGGCTGAACAGACTTATCAACGAACCAGCCGCGAGAGCCTGCAACTATATAATTCTCGACCTCAAGCGCGTTGTTGTATAAAATGTCGATGCTGTTTATGCAGTTTTCACAAAAAAAGCGCCGCATTTTAGAAAGAGTGGACCACCAGAAGTCGTGATTACCCTTCATTATTATCTTTCTTCCGGGGAGAGCGTCGATCCATTTAAGATCGGCAAGCGCGTCCTCGGTAGTAAGAGCCCAGGAAATATCTCCGGGAATTATTACGGTATCGTCATCGCTTACAACTCGCGTCCAATTCTTCTGTATTTTTTCAATGTAGCCTTGCCAACGGTTTCCGAAGACCTCCATGGACTTCTCATTAGTAACCGTGTCAAGATGAAGGTCGGCTATAACGAATACTGCCATACGCGCTCCTTTCCTCAAAAATAAATTTAGCGTTCCGCTCGGAATAAATAATTTAAAATTGCAAATAATAAAAACATCACTCAAGAATTAAAAGGAGAATTTAAAAATGAACCAGAATGATAAGAGCTGTAACTCCAAGAAATGTGCATCCAAGGAGCACATCAAGGGCATTTGCTGTAACGTAAAGAACTGCATTCACCACGACTGCGACACCTACTGCACCGCAGATCAGATCGCCGTTGGCCCCAGCAGCGCAACAAGCAGCGCTGAAACCGTTTGCGCTACCTTCAAGGAAAGAAAGTAAGCGGGGACATTCAAAATTCTATTCTTCAGAAAGGGTTGCTAACGTAAGTTGGCAACCCTGTTTTTAATTACATGAATTTATAGACCTCTTCAAGCATCTGTTCCTTGTCAACGACGGTGTCAAAATTGACCGTGCGCTTATCAAGGTCACGAAGAGGATAGGAGATCTCCATACCCGTAAGATCGCGAAGAGCATCAAGAGCGGCAGTGCCATCGGGGGCGTCGGTAGTCGTTATAGACTTGTAAACGTCTGCCGCAAACTTATAGGGGCTCGCGGTAGAAACGACGACCATCTTCTTGTTGTCATTCGTATCCACAAGATACTTATCAGCACAGCAGAGCGCGACCGACGTATGTGTATCAGCAAGATAACCGTTCTCGTAGAAGCGCTTCAAGGTCTTTGCCGTTTCAGTCTCGTCCGCACAATATCCCGCAAAATTGCTTCTTATAGTCTCCTTTACGTCCTCGCTGACCTCGTAGCGTCCGCACTCGGAGAGCTGTTTCATATAGGCAGAAGTAGCCTCGGTGCCTGCGGTAAAGTAGAGAAGTCTTTCAAGATTGCTTGAGATAAGAATATCCATAGAGGGCGACATAGTCAAGTGGAAGCTGCGGTTTCTGTCGTAAACGCCGCTCTCGATAAAGTCGGTAAGCACGTTATTGGAGTTAGAAGCGCATACCATCTTGTCTATCGGAAGTCCCATCATCTTAGCGATATAAGCGGCAAAGATATTGCCGAAGTTGCCCGTAGGAACGCAAACGTTGATAGCCTCGCCAAGCTCTATCTCGCCATTTTTGAGAAGCTCGCAGTAGGAATGGAAGTAATAAACTATCTGAGGCGCAAGTCTGCCCCAGTTGATAGAGTTAGCGCTTGAGAGGACATATCCGTTCTCAAGAAGCTTTGCCTTTGCCTCGGGATCAGAGAATATCTTTTTAACGCCCGTCTGAGCATCGTCAAAGTTACCCTTGATGGCGCAGACGTTTACGTTACTGCCCGTCTGTGTGACCATCTGAAGCTTCTGTACCTTGCTGACACCGTCAACGGGGTAGAATACCATTATTTTGACCTTATCAATATCCTTATGGCCTTCAAGAGCCGCCTTGCCCGTGTCTCCCGAAGTAGCAACGAGAATAAGCGCGGTATTCTCCTCGCCCGTCTTTACAAGCGCGCGTGAGAGAAGTCTGGGCATTATCTGAAGCGCCATATCCTTAAATGCGGCGGTAGGTCCTCTCCAAAGCTCAAGAGAGTAAAGACCGTCTCTCACCTTTTTCAAGGGAGCGGCACCGTCAGGAAAGCCTGCGGGCGAATATGCCGCGGTTGCGTCCTCCAAAAGCTCCTCATAGGTATAGTCCGAAAGGAACTTGGAGAGTATCGTTGCAGCCTTCTCGGGATAGCTTTTATCCGCAAGAGCCTTTATCTCATCAAGTGAAAGAGAGGGGATAGAATCGGGGACGAAAAGTCCACCGTCGGACGCCAAGCCCTGCTTGATAACCTCAGAAGCCTTAAAAAGCTTCTTTTCCGCATCTCTTGTGCTAAAAAACATCATAAGTATGTACCTCGTTTTGCAAATTTTATACGCCAAAGGCGTTTTCTATGTGGTTTATCTTCAAAACCTTCATATCTTCCCGATCAAGATAGATCTCAAGCACGTCAAATCTCGGCTGAAAGTCAAAATACTTTTCGTTGCTCCTAAGATACCCCCGAGCCGCCTCGATAGTACGGCGTTGCTTTTCCTTTGTTACGGCAGAAGCAGGGGTTCCGAAGGGAGAATAAAGGTCTTTGTCAACCGTGCGCGCCTTTACCTCTACGAAAGCTATTATCCTTTGCTTTTTTGAAATTGCTATTATATCTATCTCGTTATGAGAAACGTGAAGATTTCTATCGATTATTTTAAACTTGTTCTTTTTTAAGAATCGCGCTGCCTGATCCTCGCCAAGCCTGCCTATATCGACCGTCTTCATTATCAGTCGCCGTCCTTATCAAGAAAGCGGATAAACTTCGTGCGATATATTGAAGGCTCTGCGCCATATTTTCTGAGAGCCTCCATGTGCTCCTTGGTTCCGTAGCCCTTGTGCTTGGCTATGTTATACATCGGGAACTGCTCGTGCATCTCAAGGCAGAGTCTGTCTCGAGTTACCTTAGCAAGAATGGAAGCCGCCGCAATAGAAGGAGAAATAGCGTCACCGCTTATTACGGGATTTGCGGGGATAGGGAAGTTGCGCGCGATATTTCCGTCGATGAGCGCGAAATCCGCTTTAGGCTCAAGCGCTACTATAGCGCGCTTCATCGCGTTCATAGTAGTCTCAAGTATGTTGGTGGAGTTGATCTCCTCAACCGAGCCTTGTTGAATGGAGTACGCGATCGCCGACTCGCAGATAATATCAAAAAGCTTGTCTCTCTTCTTGGGGCTTATCTTCTTGGAATCGTTCAAGCCTTCTATATAAAGCCCTCTCGGAAGTATGACGGCTGCGGCAACTACAGGGCCGCAGAGAGGGCCTCTGCCTGCCTCGTCAACGCCGCAGACAAGCTCATATCCTTCATTCCAAAGCTCTTGCTCAATAGTATATTCAAGCATAACGTTTACCTTTCAAAATCAGGAATATCAAGCGAAATTCTGCCTATCTTGCCTGCGCGGAACTCGTCAAGCAGCATATTAGCCGTGCGCTCAGTATCTATCTCGCCGCCCGAAATGCAAAAGCCGCGCTTCTTGCCTATGAGAGTAAGAAGATCGTAATTGTCCATCTCGTCCGCAGAAGGAAGCTCAGAGAGCTTATATCTCGCGCAAAGCTCACGCGGATAATGCTCGCGGAGTCTGCCGCAGAGTATCATAGCAATAGACTCAACGTCAAGAATATCGTCCTTTATAGCGCCCGTAATAGCAAGATTTTCTCCAACCTTTGCATCCTCAAACTTAGGCCAGAGAACTCCGGGCATATCAAGAAGCATAATGCCAATATCAGTTCCGACCCATTGCTTATTAAGAGTAACTCCGGGACGGTTCTCGACCTTTGCCTTCTTATTACCCGATATTTTATTTATAAGCGATGACTTACCTACGTTAGGAATTCCTACCACCATAGCCTTAAGTGAGCGTCCTACCATTCCTTTTTCCTCATAGCGAGCAAGCTTTTCGCCGCAGAGCTCACGGATAGCAGGCGCGATCCTTGAAAGACCGCTTCCGCTTATACAGTCGGTCTCTATACATACGGTGTTGTCGTTTGAATAGTGTGCCGAAAACGCTTTGGTCACGGCAGGATCTGCAAGGGAAGCCTTATTTAACAAAATAATAGACGGTTTTCCCGCACAAAGTCTGCGTATTTCGGGATTTTGAGAGCTGTACGGAATTCTTGCATCAAGAAGCTCTATAACAGCGTCCACGTTTTTAAGGTTCTCGGAAATAAGACGGCGAGTTTTCGCCATGTGTCCGGGAAACCACTGTATAGTTTGCGATGGCATCTTTTACCTCTCTCTGATCTTTAATCGTCAATTCACCTTGCCGAAGCGGTCAAAAGGAGTAACTCTGACTACAACTTTGCCAAGTATCCGTCTCGTATCCACAAGGCCTATCCTTGCAGAGCGGCTATCGCTCGAATCGCTTCGGTTGTCTCCCATTACGAACACGGTTCCTTCCTCAACGTAGGTAACAGAATCCGCATACGTGGGATACTCGTATCTGATATAGTCCTCGTCAAGCACGGTAGAATTGCCCTCAGAATCAGTAACGGTAACTCTCATTCTGTCTCTGAAATGCTCTACCTTGACAGTATCACCCGCAACTCCTATAACTCGCTTTACTATAGGCTCGTTGTAATCGTTACGGCTCTCGCCCGTCTGATGAAAAACGATTATATCGCCTCTCTCGGGAGTATAGAAGGCATCGCTGACGATAACGTTCTCTCCGTTATAAAGAGTGTCTCTCATAGAATCGCCCGATACCTGACAAATACGCGCGGCAAAGGAAAATATGAGCACTATGATCACAAATACTATTACTACGAGCTCTACCTGCTCGATAAGCCCCTTCATGAAGTTGTTCTTCTTTGAAGTCGTTTTATCATTATTGATCTCAGACATCGAAGCGCACCTTCCTTTCAGAAAAATTTATTTTACGAGAATATCCATCAAAGTATATCCGTCGGGGATATATACGCCCGTCTTCTCCGCATTCTCCTCATCAAAACGCTCAACACCCTGCTTCTCATCGGCAGAGGAGTAGATAAAGAATGGAACGGGGGTAATGGTATGAGTTCTGAGTCTTACGGGGGTAGGATGATCAGGAAGCACCATTATCTTAAAGTCTTCACCCGTGCCAAGAAGATACTCGTAAACGGGAGAGAGGATCTTCTTGTCTATAAGCTCTATAGAAAGCACCTTATTGTCGGTCTCAGCGCGATGTCCGCACTCGTCAGGACCTTCAACGTGAACGTAAACGTAATCGGCGCCATCCTTAAATGCCTTTATAGCGGCGGCTGCCTTGCCGTCGTAATTAGTATGTACGTTACCCGTAGCACCCTCAACGTCAACCGAGGTCATACCTGCGCAGATTCCTATTCCTTTGATAAGATCGACAGCAGAAATTACCGTCGCGTCAAGTCCCCACTTTTCCTTGAAGGAAGGAAGCTGAGGCTTCTTTCCGGGGCTCCAGAGCCAGATAGAGTTTCCGGGGCGCAGACCGCGCTCCTTGCGCGCTTTATTTACGGGATGATCCTTAAGTATCTCGTAGCTATCCTTCATTATCTTGAGGAATTCCGCGCCGCCGTCATTCTCTCGGGGGAGATATTCACCTATACGCTGACCGATAATATCGTGAGGACGTGTGAAATCGTATTTGTCCATATCAGTCTTCCACATAAGACAATGACGATAGCTAAGACCTGTATAAAGATGCTTGACGTCATCACAAAGAGATGCGTTGATAGCCTTTACGAGCTCATCTGCCTCGGCGGTAGATATCTCATCTGCGGAATTATCCGTTATGATCCTGTCCTCGTAATTTTCCTGTTCTTCGGTAAGTGTAACAAAATTGCATCTGATAGCCGTATCCTCGTCCTGCATTGTAAGTCCCATGCTGAGAGCTTCAAGCGGGGAACGTCCCTTGGAGTACACCTTGGGATCAAAGGAAAGAATCGCCATATTAGCGGTATCACTTTCGGGAACCATTCCGTCGGGCACGTTTGATACCATGCCTACAAATGATCTCTTGACAAGGGCATCCATACAAGGCTTATCTGCCTTTTCCATAGGAGTAAGACCGCCCAGCGCCTCTATTTTTTCATCAGCCATTCCATCAGGAATGAGTACAAGATATTTCATATTATTTCACCTCGGTATTGCAAGAATTTAACGCATTGATCACCACAAAAACAAAGACTTTTGTATTTTACAATAATCAAAGATTATTATATCATAAATATTGAAATTTTACAATGTTTTTTTGCATTTTTTTGCTGCAAAACAGCAATATTTTTAGGTACTTGAGGCTATGCTCAATACCGTTTAAAAGAATTCGTTAAAGTAGTTGAAAAAAATCTGATTTTGTGATAAGATTATATAGGGTATAAACTAAGCAATATCCTTACGAAAGGAAAAACATATAAATATGGCAACCGAAAGAAAGAAGGATTTCAAAAAAAGATTACTTATCGCATTGGCGGCACTCGCCGCGCTGCTTCTCGTGATGTACCTCCTTACGCTTATATTGCCTAAAATGTTCAATAGCATCACCGAGGATGGATCAGAAGAGGGAACTGCCAATTTTAATTTTTATACCCCAGATTATGACGAAAATATATATGAGGACGAGAATTACCTCGCGCTTATAGAAAGCGGTGTTCTCACCTATGATAACGGAACTAATTCTATGGTTGCTATAAATCCCGATAATGCTTCCGAGCACGGAGATGCCGTAAAATTGCTTACCGATTACGTATATTCGATAATCGACGGAGACGTTGAGGAGCACAATTCTTACTTCAGCAAGAAATATTACGAGACCAAAGAGCCTAAGACCGCCTTTACGATGCAGAAAATATATAACGGAACTATAACTTACTATTCAGCAGAGGGCACATCAGAGAATGGCAATAATTATACAAAATATATTTACAAGCTCAAGTACTACATTCACGAAAACAACGGAACCTACCGTATGGATATTGGTGAAGACGCAAAAACGCAGTACGTTGTAATAACAGACCGCGAGGGAAAGCTTCTGATAGACTCCATAGGCACCTCCAACTATAAGCTAAGCTAAAAAAACCGCAGCCCAAAGGGCTGCGGCGGATAAGTAAAATTATTTGATGTTATCTACTACGGAATGTACCCACGCGATAAGCTCAGCCTTTTCAGCATCAGCAAGCTTTCCGCCGAGGAATCCAAGTCCGCCAAACTTAACCATCTTAACGTCCTCAATAACGTTTGTGCCTGTCTCCTTGACAGTCGCAAGAACGTTATCACGAAGCTTTTCATCACCGTCTATAAGAAGTGCTACGTTCTGAGCCTTCTTCTTATCAAGCTCGCGGCAGAATCTTCTTACAAGATCGTCAACGTCGCCCTTGCCGGAGATAGCGAGGATAACGAGACGCTCGTTCTCGCAGGAATAAGCGGGGGGGATGATATCGATAGCATTATAATTCTGAGTGAGTCCGAACTCAACCTTTATAGCTTCACCGAGATCCTTCATTTTTGATTTCTTGGAATAGTAGAGAAAACGCATTTTAAGTGCCATAATTTTTGACCTCCAATTTTATTCGTTAATTTATTATAACAGATACTTTTGCTTTTAGCAATAGCTTTTTTATAAAATGTTAATATTTTATTTTTAAGAACTGTATATGACTACCAAACAGC
>JAFVRA010000086.1 GCA_017504545.1 Clostridia bacterium
CTGAGCGAAGCGAAGCAGCCTGACAGACCCGCTTGTTCAGCACGGTCTTACCAAAAGCCTCTCCTTATAGGAGAGGTGGCGGCTTGTACGCCGGAGAGGTCTAAGACACCCAAAGAAAGAACGAGATTTCTCTGCCGAGGGACGACGTAGCGTAGCGACGCGAGCGTAATGAAAAGCAACGCAACGCGTTGTGGGAACGTGAGCGCGACCGAGCCGCAGCGAGACCCTCGGCGTCCCGTTTATAAAAATATCATTGCGTTTTGCGCGGACGACCGGTGGTCGCCCCTACAGACGTTGTGTGGTATTATCTTTCTTGATTGTAGGGGCCGTGCGTCCATATTTGCTTTGCAAATTGACGGTCCTAAAAATCGGACGTGCACTTGGCAAGCCGCAAGTTTGCTTTGCAAACTTGCCGTTGAGCATAGCGAAACAGGTATGCGGACGGAGAGGTCTAATACATCAAACGTCCAACAAGATCCCTCGGTCGTGGGCGAGCCACTCCCTCGCCTTTTTTCGCCTATCACGGTCGAAAAAAGGTTCGACCGCGTGTCGGTCTTACAAAATACGCTCGCCTGTTCCAATATCTCGACACTCCGCTCAGGATGACCTGCTCAAATGGGGCGAGCTTTTATTGATATAACAGGTAAAAATAAAGAGCAATTTACTTGAAAAAGGTCGTCGGGTGTGGTATAATTGTCCTGTAGAAAAGAGGCGGTCAATTTGGAAAAGAAAAGATTATCTAAGGATTTT
Organism: Clostridia bacterium; assembly: GCA_017504545.1. Taxonomy (GTDB): domain Bacteria; phylum Bacillota; class Clostridia; order Oscillospirales; family CAG-272; genus HGM12713. The sequence goes on from JAFVRA010000086.1 coordinate 751, forward strand.
ACACAAGGAAGCATACCGAAGCAGTTGTTCTTCTTCGCTCTTCCGTTTATGGCGTCAAACGCCCTAATGGTGCTATACAGCACCGTAGATATGATAGTAGTAGGAGAGTTCGTCGGCACTCCGGGACTCTCAGCGGTCTCTCAAAGCAGTCAGATAGTCAACTTTGCGGCAATGGTGTGCCTCGGCTTTTCAAATGCGGGGCAGGTGCTTATATCTCAGGCGCTCGGTGCTAAGAAGCACAAGGAGATGAGCGAGATAATGGGTACTCTCTTATGCTTCGTTATGATGCTCGCGGCGGCAATGTCGCTGTTTATGCTTCTCGGCCGTGAGCTGATAATGACGGCTATAAAGATCCCCGCGGAATCTGCCGATATGGCGATGGATTATCTCGTTATCTGTGCCGCAGGACTTATGTTTACGGCAGGATATAATATGGTCTCTGCCGTGCTTCGCGGAATGGGAGACTCAAAGCGCCCGTTTTTGTTTATAGGCATCGCGTCTCTCGTCAACCTCGTGCTTGATCTTCTCTTTACGGGACTTCTCGGCTGGGGAGTTGCGGGCGCGGCGTGGGCGACTATCATCGGTCAGGCGGTATCTCTCGTCTTCTCGGTGGTATATCTCCTCAAGCGCAGGGAAGCCTTCGGATTTGATTTCAAAAAGGAAAGCTTCAGGCTCAACGGAAAGTACGTCAAGATGATAACAAGTCTCGGAACGCCTATGGCGATACAGTCGGGCTGCATAAATCTCTCGATGCTTTTTGTAAATTCTATGATAAACGACGTCGGCGTGGTGGCGTCGGCTACCTTTGGTGTCGGCGTGAGAATAGACGACATCGTCAACAAGCTCTCGCAGGGAATACATTACGCGGCGATGCCTATGATAAGCCAGAACATCGGCGCGAGACATCAGAAAAGAGCACAAAAGGTCGTGCATTGGGCGTGGATATTCTCGCTCGCGTTCACGGCGGTCTGCATAGTTCTTTACGTTGCCTTTGGTAAGCAGCTCTTTATGGTATTCTCGGACGATCCTGCCGTACACGCAATGTCGGGCACCTTTATCGCGGCGATACTTTGGATGTTCCCGGCACTCGCGATAATGCGCGGAAGCGGCGCTTTCATTCAGGGAATAGGCAATGCGAAGCTGAGTATGGTGCTTGCCATACTCGACGGAGTTGTGCTGAGAATAGGTCTTAGCTGGCTGTTCGGTATCGCTCTTAATTGGGGATTTTTCGGCTTTGTGCTCGGATACGGACTTGCACCCTACGGCTTTGCGATACCAAGCCTTATCTACTTCCTGTCGGGCGTGTGGAAGAAGAGGCGCGCCCTTGCCGAAAAAATATAAGTCGGCGGCACTACCTTCGCGTGTCAAAGCGCGAAAAGCGAGGTATAATATAATAAGAAACTGCCGTTGACAAGAATTTCTGTTTATGATATAATCAATTCGTAAAGGAAAACAATAAATTATACGGAGGAAAAGCAATGAAGCTCAACTACAAGAGAGTCATGCTCGTCGGAATGGCGTTCTTTCTTATCAGCGCATTCTGGGAGGCTTATGACGCTATCATCCCCCTGATCCTTACCAATCACTTCGGACTCCACCAGACCGCCTCGGGCGCGATAATGTCGATAGACAACGTCCTCGCGGTGTTTATGCTCCCCTTGTTTGGCGCTCTGTCGGACAAGGTAATGACCAAGCGAGGAAGGCGCACGCCCTTTATTGTAGTGGGCGCGGTGTCTGCCATCTGCTCTTTTATCGCGCTTATCTGCTTTGACGCTTATCAGGTAAACACTCTTATAAACGCAGGTATCGTTGAGAGATACGACAGTGCTAAGGACTCCTTACCGAAGCAACGGCAGCCTTAGAGGCGGCTACTGCATCGGGAAACAGCATAGCTTTGGCAGAGGCAGAGGAGATGCTGGCAAATGCAAACAGCCTGATCTCCACCATTCAGCAGGACGTTCTAAATATGACCTTGAATAATATCTGGGTCATCATAACCTTTATAGCTATCCTTCTTATCGTTCTGATCGCTATGGCGACCTTCCGCTCGCCTGCGGTAGCGCTTATGCCCGACGTGACCGTAAAGCCTCTGCGCTCTAAGGCAAACGCTATCATAAATCTCGTAGGCACCGTAGGCGGTATTCTCGTGCTTGTTCTCGGTAAGGCATTTAAGACCTCGGGACATCCGTATATGAAATACACTTGGTATATAATTGCGGTAGCGGCAATTATGCTTGTCGGTCTGATCGTCTTTATTTTCACCGTTAAGGAGAGAAAATGGGCGGCTGAGATGGAGGAGGACACGGTGCGCCTCGGACTCGTTGAGAAGGCTGAAGAGGAGACGGGAGAGAAGAGAAAGCTCTCGCGCCCCGAGCTTCGCTCTCTGCTTCTCATACTCGCGTCTGTCGCTCTTTGGTATATCGGATATAACTCTATCAAGAGCAAGTATTCGGTATACGCCACCAATATACTTGGATTTGACTACAACTTCACGCTCATGATCGCGCAGGCGGCGGCAATAGTTTCCTATATCCCCGTAGGTATCATCGCTTCCAAGATAGGCAGAAGAAAGACTATCCTTGCGGGCGTGCTTATGCTCACGACGGCGTTCTTTATCGGTAACTTCATCACTCCCTCTATTTCCGAGTTCGTGATGTACCCCGTATTCATTCTCGCGGGAATGGGTTGGGCGACGATCAACGTAAACTCCTTCCCGATGGTAGTTGAGCTTGCGCGCGGCGGCGACGTGGGCAAATACACGGGCTATTACTACACCGCGTCGATGTCGGCACAGATAGTGGCGCCTATACTTTCGGGACTTCTCTACGACCTTGTCGGAATGAGATATATGTTCTTCGCGTTCGGTACGCTTTTCGTTGCGCTTTCGTTTGTAACTATGTTCTTCGTAAGGCATGGAGACTCCAAAAATATAGAAAAGAAGAGTGCTCTCGAGCATCTCGACGTGGACGACTGATATGGAAGAGGCAATTATAGTTATTTTATGTGTCCTCGCGGCGCTTATCCTTCTCTCACTCGTCTATCTCTTCGTGATCGTCCGTCCTCGCGCAAAAAAATGCGAGAATGAGGCTCTGCTCTGTGATTACGCTCACAGAGGTCTTCACGGAGAGACCGTGCCCGAGAACTCGCTTCTCGCCTTTGACCTTGCGGCAAAGGAGGGATATGGAATAGAGCTTGACGTTCAGCTCTCGGCTGACGGCGAGGTAATGGTGTTCCACGATTACAGACTGGCGCGCATGACGGGCTGCGAGAAAAAGCTTTGCGAGCTTACGGCAGCGGAACTTAGTGGGCTTCGTCTTAAGGGTACTGACGAGAAGATACCCACATTCCGAGAGGTGCTCGCACTTGTTGACGGGCGCGTGCCGCTTCTCGTCGAGCTTAAGGGCGAGAGCACCGATACCTCTCTCTGCCCGAAGGTAGCAGAGCTGCTTCGCGAATATGGCGGAGCGTATTGCATCGAGTCCTTCAATCCCTTGCTTCTCGGAAAAATGAGAAAGCAGCTGCCACTCGCTTACTACGGACTGCTTTATACCAATACCTGCAAGGACAGAAAGAAGTACTCGGCACTCAATATCGTTATATCCTGTATGGGACTTAACTTTATCGCACGTCCCGATTTTATCGCTTATAACCACAAATACCGCAAATCGCTTGTAGTAAAGATCACCACCTGTCTCTTCCGCGCACCCAAGTTCGTATGGACGGTGAAGGGAGAAGAGGCAATAAAAAAGGCGCACGAGCTCGGAGAGCATCCTATTTTTGAAAGGAGATAGCCTATGAAAAAGCTTTCACTTATACTCACGATAGTTTCCTACGCCCTCGGGAGCATTGCGTGGTTGCTCGGTCTGATGACAGTCGTGTTTAACGTCTGCGGTCTGTGGGGGCTTTGGCATCTCGCGTGCTTTGCATTCATATTTTATTGCTTTATCCCCGTAGTTCCGCATATAGCATCATTTGTTGTATCTTTCTTTACGGGAAACAAAAAAGGGAAGTATATAACTCTTAACGCTATTTCAAGCGGGCTCACGTTGTTCTGGATATTCTTTACGGTGTTCATCTCGAGCAATTGGTTCTATGATTATATCTGATTTCGTAAGCAGAAGCAAAAAATGAACGGTATTTTGCCGCTTTTGAAGAATTTTCTCTAAAATCTATTGACACCCCTAAAAAATAGGAGTATAATTTAATTACCGATCACACTAAATATGGAGGTAGTTATGGACAACAAGATCGTTTTTGGTATTATGTGTATCATTTTTAATTCTCTCGGTGTTCCTTGCTTCATGCAGGGTCAGACCAAGACCGGCGTTCTCAGAATAGTTCTTTCGATCGTTACCTTTGGTATTGTTGGCGTTATCAACGAGGTCATGGGTATCATCCTTGGCATCAAGGTCCTCACTATGAGCGATGAGGAATACGAAGCAAAGAAGGGTAATATCTCTATGGGTATCCCCGGCGGTAACACACTCTGAGTTACTTACAATAAAGACCGAGCAAATCGCTCGGTCTTTATTTTTGTAAAACGAAAACCACGCGATAGTCGCGTGGTCTGTAAAAGCTATGCCGAGAAACATAAAAAATACAAAGATGATGGGATGGTGCGTTGGTGTGAGGCTCCCTCCGGGAGGGAGCTCGGTATGTTATAATACGAAGTGCAACACCCTTGTAAATAACAGATAAAATAATAGAATA
>JAFVRA010000087.1 GCA_017504545.1 Clostridia bacterium
ACAACAATTTTGATGACACAAACACTTGTATCCTTTGCATTAAATTAACCAATGGTATTCTGTTTTCGAATGGCACACGCTACGAAATAGACTTTACTTAAACCAATTCCAATTTGTCGAGATGATAAAAAGCGAGGGCTGACGAAAACAATCGTCAGCCCTCAAAATTTGCATCGGAGGAAACAAAGAAAAAGGCTTCGGGAATTGCTTCCCAAAGCCAAATTTGGTCGGAGTGACAGGGTAACTTCGCTACGCTCCGTGATTCCCACGCTCTTTGCCTAACAAGCGAGCTTGTCGATCTGCGAGTGGGGAATGCGAACCTGCATTTTACTTCGCAAAACAGCTTCAAATTGACACATCAATCAAAAAAGCAAGAGAGAGGCTCGTCCTCTCTCTTGCTTTTTTGGTCGGAGTGACAGGATTCGAACCTGCGGCATCGACGTCCCAAACGTCGCGCGCTACCAACTGCGCCACACCCCGATATAAATGCAAAATGTAAAATGCAAAGTGTAAAATGCAAAATGCAAAATTGAGTGTCAGATATATGCGGACTCATACATTATAGCAAATTTTTGTCTTTCTGTCAAGTCATTTTTTGAAAGCCGACCGCATTTGCGGTCGGCTTATTTTGAATTTCAGATGTACTGCTCGAGCGCCTTGGTAAGTCCCTCGGCGTAGTATGCAAAGCCGCCGTCGTGGGGGTGGAGAAACTTATCATTATAAAGCTCGGGATCGTGGGGAAGGAAGTCAAATCCGTCGATCAGCGTAACGCTCGGATACTTCTCGGCGATCTTCGCGAACTGAGCTCTCAAGTTGAAGAACTCTCCGATAGCGTGCAGATTCTGCCAATCGGCGCGCCAGATAGGAGCGATGGCGAATATCTTGACATTCGGATAATTGCTTGCGAGTGCGCCGAAGAACTTGTCGCTTCTTTCCTCAAATACTTCCTTATGAATGCCGCCTGCCCAGTCGTTAGTGCCGTAAGCGACCGTGATTATATCGGGGGTGAAGTCCTCGTCCTTAAGCTCTGCGAGGGCAGGGCGGAAGACCTCTGCTCCGATACCCTTATTTCTCGCCTCTGCATCAAGGTTCATTGCGACCTTCGAAGCGTAGGTATTGCTTGTATAAACGGCGTTATATCCCTGAGTGATAGAGTCGCCGTAGAACATTATCTTACGGGATCTCTTGAGAGGGGTGAGAGTAGCACCGTCGTCGAGAGAGAGCTCGATGATATCAGAGGAATAGGACCAGGGAAGGTGGATGCAGACGGTCTTCGTCTTGCCCTTCTCACCGAGATTGAACTGACCTGCCGCGATACCGCTCTTTACTGCCTCGGGGATCTCGTCAAACTTGCCCCAGAGTCTGCCGCAGAGGCTGCCGTCAACGAAAATATCGTGCGAATAATAGGTTCTTGAGGAACGCTGAGTCATGTGCGACTTGATGAAGAGAGAGGAGCTGTCGGTCTCGAATTCAAGACGGATGCAGGAATTGGAGAACGCCTTGTTATAGAACTCCTTCTTGACGGTTTTGTAAAGCTCCTCCTGCTCCTTGGTGAAACGGTGGAATACCGTTTTATCGTCAACGAGCTCGATGTACGCTGCGCCTACTGTTATGCTTTTTATCTGTTCGTGTGTAAGCTTCATTTTTTAGTCCTTTCTTTTGACGGTTGCTTTATTTTTGCTTCTTTGCAAGTGCCATTCTCGCGAGCTTATCGCATAGGCTGTCGTAATCTATGCCGATCGCCGCCGCTTCTTGCGGGAGCAGGCTCGTGGGTGTCATTCCGGGGAGGGTGTTTGCCTCAAGGCACCAGAAGATGCCGTCAGAGTCGAGAATGTAGTCAAATCTCGCGTAGTCGATAAGGTGGAGCGCGGCAAATCCCTTGGCGGTGGCCTCGCTTATGCGAGAGAGCTCGTCGTCGGAAAGAGGGGCAGGGCATATCTCCTCGGTCGCGTTCGCGACGTATTTATTGGCGTAATCGTAAAATCCGCATTTGGGGATTATCTCAACGGGCGGGAGAGCGATACCATCAAGGAAGCCCTGAGTAAACTCTCTACCGAATATACGCTTTTCTATGAGCACCGAGCCCTCGTATTTAGCGGCAAGCTCAAGTGCCTCGCGAAGCTGATCCTCGTTGTCGACCGTGGAAACTCCGACGCTCGAGCCGCAGGAGCAGGGCTTTACTACGCAGGGGTATCCGATGCTTTCAACAGCCGCCGCGATGCTCTCGGGAGAACTGTGGCAATCAAATTTTACCGAAGGGGGAGTGCTGATGCCGGCATCCTGCAAAAGCTTTTTGGCTATATCCTTATCCATAGCCAAGAGGCTGCCGACGTATCCGCTACCCGTGTAGGTCACGTCAAATACGTCAAGCGTTGCCTGAAGCAGACCGTTTTCTCCCATATCTCCGTGGAGAGCGAGAAAGGCTACGTCTGCTAGCTTGCACATTTCTATTACATTCTCACCTATAAGCTCGGTGCGGTCGCCGCGTCGGCGCTTTATTTCCTCAAGCTCCTCGGGAGTGGGGGCGCGCGAGCCTACGGTATGTGTGAGAGAATCCTCTGTTGTGAAAAGAGCTTCGGGGGCATCCCCGACGTCTGAAAGTCCCTCGTAAACGTCAAGCATAAGAACCTTATGACCCTTGCGGCGAAGCGCCGCGGAAATAAGGCTGCCTGAGGTGAGAGATACGTTACGCTCGGGCGAAAGACCACCCGCAAGAACAACGATGTTCAAAATATGTTATCTCCTTGTATGTGATGTCTGAGTTATACTCCGATGCCGTCGGCTATATCCTCGCTTGAAATGTTGGAGCGGGGGGCAAATCTGAGATACGCAACTCGGTCGTTGCCGCCGTAGTCCTTGAATATCTCGCATCTCATTCCCGCCGAGTAGGCGATAGATGAGACCTCCTTTGCCTGATCGCAACCTATTTCAAGTAGCATAATTCCGCCGTCTGTGAGATATTTGCCGTACTCTCCTATTATGACTCTGTAAAAGTCAAGACCGTCATCGCCGCCGTCAAGCGCCGCCTCGGGCTCAAAGGAAAGCTCCTCGTCAAGAAGAGGTATCTGCTTTGTCTCGATATAAGGGGGATTGGAGAGGATGCAGTCGAAGCTGCCAAGCTCCTCCATAAAATCAGAAAACAGGACGTTTTCGGCAAGAAAGCCCAATCTGTCTCCGACTCCGTTAAGCTCGGCGTTTTCGCGTGCGACCTCAAGCGTTTCGGGGAAGAGATCGACCGCTACCGCGCGGCAATCCTGTCTTGCGGCGAGCGTGGAGATAGCCACGCAACCGCTTCCTGTGCAGAGGTCTATTATACGAGCGTTGTCGGGTGCGAGGCGCACGGCAAGCTCAACAAGCTTTTCGGTATCCTGACGCGGAATGAGAGTGTTCTCGTTTACGCGGTAGGTCTCGTGACAGAAATCCCAGTATCCGAGGATATATTGCAGAGGATAATGCTGACAGCGCTTTGTTACGGCATCTGTAAGCTCGGGGCAGTCGAAATCCTCGTCGTGCCTGAGCAGCAGGTCTGCCTTGTTGATGTTGCAGAAACGGCAGATGAGCATAGAGGCCTCGCCTCTGTTATTCTCGATCTCTGCCTCTGCAAGCGCGTTGCATATCTCATTATACGTCATAAAAACCTCCGAAACAATATCCGTGAGAAAAAACTCCACTATATATTATAGCAGATTTTTACCGTAAAGGAAAGTACTATTTTAAAAAATATTTACTTTTTTCTTGCTCGCGCTCAAGGACTTAAAAAAAAGCGTTGGTTTTTTAAAAAAAATTTAAAAAGCACTTGCAATTTCTCAAAAATATGATATACTATACTTAGTATATTTGGATGATGATATTCAAATGCGAATAATAAGTATTTCAGGAGGAATCAAGATGTTTTTCTTCAAGAAGAAAAAGAAGACAAACTATGCTAAGATCATAGTTATCACCCTTGCAGTTATTGCAGCTGCCGGTGCTATCGCTTTCATTATCTACAAGCTCGTTAAGAAGTACACCGAGGATCTCGTATATGATTGCGACGATCTTCTCGACGAGTGCGACGATTGCGATCTTGCTATAGATGAGCTCGATGACGCTGACGACGAGGCTATTGAGGCTGCTGAGTAATTCTCGTAATAAAAAGCTGTCGCTTTATGCGGCAGCTTTTTAATTATTTGCAGGGAGATAAAAATGAACCTACTTGATACTATTGCCGCCGTATCAACGCCTTACGGAAAGGGCGGCGTCGCGCTTATAAGAATTTCGGGCGCAGACGCTATTGCGGTAGCTGATAAAATATTTAAGTCGCGTTCGGGCAAGAGCCTTGCGGAGTCCGAGCACGGAAGGATGACCTACGGCGAGATATTTATGCCCGGGGAGAGCGATAGCGTTGACGACGTGATGGCGGTAGCATTCAGGGCTCCGCGCTCGTTTACGGGTGAGGATACCGTTGAGATAACCTGCCACGGTGGAGTGCTCGTTACAAGAAAGGTGCTGTCTGCCGTGTTGCTTTCGGGAGCGAGAGCGGCAGAGGCAGGCGAGTTTACTCGCAGAGCCTATATCTCGGGCAAGCTGAAGCTTAACGAGGCAGAGGCGCTCGGAGATCTTCTTGAGGCAAAAAGTGAGAGTCAGCTGTCTCTTGCGAGGGGAGGAATGAAAGGTCGCCTTTCAAAGAAAATGGGCGAGCTTTACGACGATCTTCGCAGAGTGCTTTCGGGCATATACGCGGTTATAGACTTTCCGGACGAGGATCTTTCCGAGATGAGTCGCGAGGAGATGGAGAGTGAGATCGGCAGAGTAGCGGCAGATCTCAGACGTCTTGCCGATACCTACGGTACGGGCAGAGCGGTCAGTGAGGGCATACCTACGGTAATATGCGGCCGCACGAACGCGGGTAAAAGCTCGGTGTATAACAGGATACTCGGCTACGATGCCGCTATAGTTACAGACGTTGAAGGAACTACGAGAGACGTACTTCGCGAGACTGCTATTCTTGGCAAGGCGACGCTTCTGCTTTGCGACACGGCAGGTCTTCGCAGCACCGACGATAAGGTGGAGAGCATAGGAATAGAGCGCTCACTCAAGGAAATTGAGGACGCTGAGCTCGTTCTTGCCGTCTTCGACGGCACTCGTGCGCCGACGGACGAGGACGTATCTCTCGCAGAGAAGATAGGCGCGTCGGGTGTAGCATCTATAGCGCTTATAAATAAATCAGATCTTTGTGCAAATCCCTGCGGAGAGCTGCTTGATATTTGCTCGTCCTTTGGAAAGACGGTAGTTCTTTCTGCCGCGAGCGGAGAGGGCTTTGATGCTCTTGCGGCGGCAGTTGAGGAGCTGTTCATAGACGTAGAGATAGACATAAAGAAGGACGCGGTGGTCACGGGAGCGAGACAGTTTGCGGCACTTAATTCTTGTTGTGAGCTGCTTTGCCGCGCTCTTGAGGATATGAAGAGCGGAGTTTCGCTCGACGCCTGCTGTGTAGGCATAGAATGTGCTATGTCGGCGCTTGGCGAGGTCGACGGACGAGAGATAGGCGAGGAAATAGTCGCGGACATCTTCTCACGCTTTTGCGTTGGAAAGTAAGGAGAAGAGAGAATGGAAAGCACGTATTTTATTCCCGTATTCTTGTTATTGCTGCTTGTAATAATTACGTCGCGCCGCAGAAGAATGACGGTTGCGCGAAGAATAATTCAAAGAAGAAATTTAAATTCAAAGGAGAAAGAGCAAATGACAGAGCTTGCAAAGAAATTTATCGACAAAAAGTGCATTATATACAGCTTAAACGACAATCAGATAACGGGAGTTATCAAGGAGGTCAGTGACGGCGCGTTGCTTATTGAGAATGACGGCAATCTTCAGGCTGTAAATCTTGATTTCATAGTCAGAATAAGAGAGTACCCCACGAAGAAAAACGGCAAGGAAAAATCGGTTATCCTTGACTGATACGTAAAAAGGCTGAGCATAGGCTCAGCCTTTTGTCTTTAGCTTAAAGAAATTCCTTGAGTCTTTCTATGCTCTCTTCCTCGTATTTGATGATCTTTCTCGCAAGCGCGAGTGCCGCCTCAGAGCAGGAGGAGTTTTCGTTCTCGCGCACGAGCTTCGTGGTGTCGGTGATGCCCATAGTCGCGCCCTGTATCATCATATCCGCTATATGACTTGAGGTGTTGTCCATCATGGTGTTCATCATAACGCCCATCTTTACGCCCATCTTAGCCATAAGTCCCTCATCCTTGGGCTCAAGACCGTCCTCGAAGAGAAGCGTGCGTATCTCCTTGGCAAAGCCCTCGTAGTGTTCAAGCTCTGCGGTCATCTCCGCGCGCATATTTTCGTCCTCTACCTTAGGCATAAGGTCAATTATGGAATCCGCGCCCATTTTTACGTTTTTGTAGAGCGCATCAAGAAAGCGTTTTGTCGCGCCGTTATCGTTTTGCATAGACATATTTTTTCTCCTTTTACAGTTGAGATAAGTGTTAGAAACAGTTTTTACCGAAAAAGAGAAAATATACGCCAGCAAAAAAATATCGTGCGACGAATGACGACAAAATTTTGAAAATCAATTGCGAATAAAAGAAATTTGTGCTATAATAATAGCGTTGTAAAAATAACTCTGCAAAGGAGAATGATCATGAAAAAATTTATTTTGCCCGAGAACGGAAACTTCTATAAGGCAAATCTTCATTGCCATACCACCTTCTCTGACGGTAGGAGAACTCCTGCCGAGATAAAGGAGATATATAAAAAGCTTGGATTTTCTATCGTTGCTTACACCGAGCATGAGATCATGGTGCCTC
>JAFVRA010000088.1 GCA_017504545.1 Clostridia bacterium
CGTCTCGCTTCGGCTCGGTCACGCTCGGGCTCTGACACCACACCGTGGGGTCATTCACTACCCTCGCGCCGCTTCGCTACCTCCCGGAGGAAGGCTATGTTGCCGCCCGATAGTACACTAAAAGTGTAACTCACTATACCTTGAGAGGCAAGGCGTGTGAAAAGGACAGAGAATTTTCACGTTCTCTGTCCTTTTTGCCGTAGGGGCGAACTGCGTTCGCCCGCGGGCGTTCACAGAACGCCCCTACGAATTTGTTTTGCACAGCAGGTAAAACCTGCTTTATGGAAGGCACTCCTTACGGGGGGATTTTTATTTTTGCCTTAAAGCGCGTAAAATATTACCGAAAAGGATTGAAGAATGCTTCCGAGAAGCACGAACAGGTGGAAGACCGAATGAAAATACTTTTTGTTCGAGCCGATCTTGTAAAAGAGGACGCCGACCGTGTACATAATTCCGCCGCCGAGAAGAAGCGCAAAGCCTGCCGCTCCGAGCGCGCGGTACATCGAGCCGATATTGAAGATTATCGCCCAACCCATACCGATATAGCCTATCATACTGAACGCCTTGTACTTCGCAAGGTCAATGGCGTTGAGCGTTGCAGAGAGTATCGCAAGTCCCCAGACTACGCCGAAGGTGATATAAGCGGCAAGAGGCGCGGTCTTTATAAGGCTGCAGAGCAGCATAGGCGTATAGGTACCTGCTATCAGAAAATATATGGTGCAATGATCAAGCACCTGGAATACCTTTTTCGCCATTCCGCAGGGAAGCGCGTGATAGATGCTTGAAACCGTGTAAAGTGCTATCATTGAAACGCCGAAAATGATTCCGCAGGTCATTGAAATCGCGTCTCCCTTGGTGGCGGCTACTATTATACAAAGAACGAGCGTGAAAATACCCCAAGCGCCGCCGACTATGTGCGAAACTGAGTTGAATATCTCCTCTCCCTTGGTGTAGCTCGGAAGAATTCTGTTTTTAAGACAAGTACGGGTCATAGTAATTACCTTTCGCGTGTTTTTTTGAATGTAGTATTTAAAACTACATCGTGTTGTTATTATAACACACGTTTGCTGAAAATGCAATAGAATTTTTGAAAAAAGAAAAAAATAAATGCAGAAGCGCAGGAAATAATTTTTATTTGCAAATAGTGGTTGACAACCTCACAGACTTTGTGATATAATCTACAATGTATGCTTATGCGCCTGTGACGCTCAGGCGCAAAAAATAGAAAAAGGAAGAATTGAAGATGTACGATATAGTAGTAATCGGCGCAGGCGTAGTCGGCGGAATGGTCGCTCGCCGCCTTGCAAAATACAAGCTGAATATCTGCATGCTCGAGAAGGAGAACGACGTCGCGATGGGCGCTACAAAGGCAAACAGCGCGATAGTTCACGCAGGATTTGACGCTAAGGAGGGCTCTCTCAAGGCGAAGATGAACGTGCGCGGCTCGCAGATGATGCCGAGTGTTACCGAAGAGCTCGGAGTAAAGTATCTTCGCAACGAATCTCTCGTCGTTGCTTTTGAAAACGAGCGCGCAGAGGTAGAGGCGATATATGAAAGAGGAATCAAGAACGGCGTTGAGGGCTTGAAAATACTTGAGAGGAGCGAGCTTCTTGAGCTTGAGCCTAATCTCAATCCCGAGCTCTCCTGTGCTCTGCTCGCACCTACGGGCGCGATAGTATGCCCCTACGAGCTTTGCATAGCCGCAGTTGGCAACGCTATGGACAACGGCGCTGACCTCAGACTTAATTTTGAGGTAGCTTCGATAGAAAAGAAGGATGGCTACTACACTATCAACTCTGTTGATGGTGAGAGCGTTGATGCAAAAATAGTTATCAACTCGGCAGGAGTATATGCCGATAAGATAGCCGCTATGACGGGTGACGACGATTTTCACGTTCACGCAAGACGCGGCGAGTATATGATACTCGACAAGGAGTGCGGCTCGTTCGTTCAGAGAACTGTCTTCCACACTCCCACCAAGATGGGTAAGGGAATACTCGTTTCTCCCACGGTTGACGGAAACCTTCTTTTAGGCCCTACCGCAACCGATATAGAGGATAAAGAGGACAAGTCGGTTACTGCAGAGGGCTATGCTCAGATAATCAGCCGTGTAGGCGACAACGTCAGCGGAATTCCCTTCGGTAAGGTCATAACCTCATTCTGCGGTCTTCGTGCCGTAGGAAGCACGGGAGACTTTATCATCAAGCTTCGTGACGGCGTTCTCACGCTCGGCGGAATAGAGAGCCCCGGTCTTACCTCTGCTCCTGCGATCGCAGAGTACGTAGAGGAGCTTTTGCGCGATTCGGGTGTTGAGATGATAGAGAAGAGCGATTACGAGCCTCGCAGAAGACCTGCTCACGCCTTCAATAATATGACTCTTGAGGAAAAGAACGAGGTGATCAAGCGCGATCCTCGCTACGGAAGAATAGTATGTCGCTGTGAGGGTATAACAGAGGGAGAGATAGTTGACGCTATTCATACTAATCCCGGTGCTCGCGACGTTGATGGCATCAAGCGCCGTACGAGAAGCGGAATGGGCAGATGTCAGGGCGGATTTTGTTCTCCTATAGTTGTGCAGATTATTGCAAGAGAGCTTGGTATTCCTTTTGAGGAAGTAACCAAGTTTGGCAAGGGCTCAACTATCAATTACGGCAAGACTAAGGGGGATAAATAATATGTCGAATATTACAAATGTTGATCTCGTTATCGTCGGCGGCGGACCTGCGGGAATGAGTGCCGCCGTAGCGGCGTACGACGCAGGACTTCGCAATATTCTCATTCTTGAGAGAGACACGAGCCTTGGCGGTATCCTTCGTCAGTGCATACATAACGGCTTCGGACTTCATCGCTTCAAGGAGGAGCTTACGGGCCCCGAATACGCTTACCGCTACGAGCTTCAGGTAAGAGAAAGAAATATTCCTTTTAAGCTTAATACAATGGTTCTCGACATATCTCCCGACAAGGTGGTTACCGCCATGAACAGTGAGGACGGTATGTTTATGATACGCGCTAAGGCGATCATTCTCGCGATGGGTTGTCGCGAAAGACCCAAGGGCGCGCTCAATATCTGCGGCTCTCGTCCCTCGGGTATATTTACCGCAGGAACAGCGCAGAAATTCGTAAATATGGACGGCTATATGCCCGGCAAGAAGATAGTTATTCTCGGCTCGGGAGACATCGGACTTATTATGGCAAGAAGAATGACTCTCGAGGGCGCAGAGGTAAAGGCGGTATGCGAGCTTATGCCTTATTCGGGCGGACTCGCGAGAAATATCGAGCAGTGCCTTAACGACTTTGGTATTCCGCTCATGCTCAGCCACACGGTAGTAGAGATACACGGCGGCGACAGAGTTACGGGCGTTACTATCGCGAAGGTTGACGAGCGCCGCAAGCCTATAGCAGAGACAAGACAGTATATCGAGTGCGATACGCTTCTGCTCTCCTGCGGACTTATCCCCGAGAATGAGCTTACCAAGGGCGCGAACATCTCGCTTGACAGAGTTACAAACGGCGCGACTGTCGATCAGGACAGACAGACCGATACCGAGGGAATCTTTGCCTGCGGCAACGTTCTGCACGTTCACGACCTTGTTGACTACGTCTCCGAGGAGGCGGATATCGCGGGCAAGGCGGCTGCAGAATATGTGATGAATAATACAACCGGAAAGGCTATAAAGACTATTGATCTTAAGACCGACGGAAAGGTAAGATACACGGTTCCTCAGCGCATTACCGCAGAGAAAAACGTAACCGTTTACTTCAGAGTTGCCGACGTTTATCGCGACGTCAGAGTTATCGTTCGTGACGGCGAGCGCGTTATAGTCAATAAGAAGAAGCAGAAGGTCGCTCCCGGTGAGATGGAGACGGTCACTCTTACACCCCAGATGCTTTCGGGCGTTGAGAGCGGCGTGCTTTCCTTCGGTATTGAATTTGATTCCTGATGAGTAGAGGTGAATGAAATGATCCGTGAATTGACTTGTATCGTATGCCCTAAGGGCTGTCAGCTCAAGGTAGAGCTTGACGAAAATAAAAAGTTTATATCTGTCGAGGGACACACCTGTAAGAGAGGTGCGGTATATGCCGAGACCGAATGCACCGCTCCCACGAGAGTGGTCACCAGCACGGTGTGCGTTGAGGGCGGCGGAGTCGTTCCCGTAAAGACCAACGGAGCAATACCCAAGGAGCTTATGTTTGAGTGCGTTAAGCTCATCAATTCGTCCTGCGTTCCCGCAGACGCTCCTATCGGAACTGTGGTCATCGCCGATCTTCTCGGTACGGGAATAGACGTTATAACCACGAGAAACGCAAAGGTCTGATCTGTAAGGAAAATTACAATTGACCGCGCGCAAAATTTATTTGCTTGAGGACTGTATATGTATATAGATATCAAAGGAAACAAGCGACAGAAGGTTGGACTTCACATGCACACGTCGGTCTCGGACGGCAAGCTTAGCCCCGAGGAGACCGCCCGTGCCTATAAGTCTCAAGGCTACGACGCTATTGCTATTACTGACCACTGGGCGTTTGGCGAATACGGAAATTTTGAGGGTATGACCATAATCTCGGGCGCAGAATATAACATAGGCGGACACGCTACCGAAATAGGAGTTTACCATATTCTTTCGCTCTTTATGGAGAGAAAACCGAATATCACCCGTGAGGACGACGCGCAGAGGATAATCGACGGCGTTCACGAGGTCGGCGGTCTTGCCGTGCTCGCGCATCCCGCGTGGTCGCTCAACACTCCAGAGATGATAATGGCGCTTCGCGATATTGACGGTACTGAGATATACAACACGGTGTCGGCGAGAATGCAGTCGTTCAGACCCGATTCCTCTCTGATAGTCGATATGCTCGCAGGTCGCGGCGTGACGTTTCCGCTTCTTGCTACCGATGACGCGCATTATTACGAGGGCATAGACAACGGCGTTTCTTATATAATGGCTGAGTGCGAGAGCAATTCCCCCGAGGATATAAGAAGGGCAATAGTTGAGAAGCGCTTTTACGCTACTCAAGGTCCTGAGATAATTATGACGAGAGAAGGGAACAAATTTGTTGTTGATTGCTCTCCCGTATCTCACATATACTTTGCTTCCAATGCCTCCTGGGCTCGCAGAGCGACTCACGGCGAGGGTTTGACGCACGCCGAATACACAACGCACGAGGATGACAGATTCGTCCGAGCCTTCGTAGTGGATGCTGAGGGTAGGCAGGCGTGGACTAACGTAGTGCTGCTCTGATAACTGCAGACTTTGTGATTTTTGTGAATTTTTTGTTAAAGTTTCTTTAGATTTTTTGCTGATTTGTTGACAGAGAAATGTTAAAGTGATATAATTTTGATTATCTAATCAAAAACGGAGGATTTTAAAAATGCAGGAATTGCTTAATAATCTACTTAATTGGGCAACGACAACAGGTATTAAGATCATCATCGCTCTCATTCTTCTCTTCATTTCCTTCAAGGTAATTAACTTCATAGCAAAGAAAATAATCAAGAACGGAGAAAAGAAGAATCTTGATAAGACTATCACCAAGACGCTCGCTTACGTAGTTAAGCTCGGCGCGAAGGTAATAGTTTGCGTATGCCTTATCGCTTATCTCGGTATCGACACCAGTGCTATCACCGCTCTCATCGCTTCCTTTGGCGTATGTATCGGTCTGGCTGTTAACGGAACGCTCTCAAATCTTGCGGGCGGCGTTCTCATTCTCGTTACCCGCCCCTTCAAGATCGACGATTTCATCGAGGCTCAGGGTGTTTCGGGTGTGGTTGCCGACATACACATTACAAGCACCAAGATCATCACGGGTGACAACAAGGTCGTCTACGTTCCCAACGCTCCTCTCGCAAACGGTAATATCGTTAACTATTCCGAGAAGGATACGAGACGCGTTGATCTTGATTTCTCTATCGCCTTCGACGCTGACGCCGCAAAGGCTCAGAAGCTCGTTGCCGACGTTCTCGCTGCTCACGAGATGGTTCTTAAGGATCCCGCTATCTTTGTAAGACTTGGCGAGCCCACTAATTCCGCACTCGTTATAAAGAGTCGCGCTTGGGTAAAGAGTGAGGATTACTGGACAGTTTACTTCGACCTTCTTGCTAACGTTAAAGAGGCGTTTGGCGCTAACGGTATCGAGGTTCCCCATAACCAGGTCGACGTACATATCAAGAAGGACTGATATTTCTGGATATCTTAAGTCAACGCTCACAGCTACGGCTGTGAGCGTTGTTTTTTTGTATCCTGAAAACCACCAGCAGTGCTGGTGGTTCCAAAAAGCTTTAGCATTGCACAGCTTATTTATCCGAGCGAAGCGAGGAGTCAAGTTGTTTTCGAACGTAGGTGAGACTTTAAAATAGGCTTCCTCCGGGAGGGAGCTGTCGAGCGTATGCGAGACTGAGGGAGCACGCGCGACTTTTAAATTTGCACAAACCGCATGGTCGCGCAGGCTCCTTCCGTCATTTTCTTGCGAAAATGCCACCTCCCTCTCGGA
>JAFVRA010000089.1 GCA_017504545.1 Clostridia bacterium
GAGTTTTAATGAAGTAAGCGATAGTGAAAATAAGAAAAATACCTAAAAACAGTATAGGAACAAGCCCGGCTATGGTACCGCCAAGCATAATAAGTTCACTTTCGCCAGCCATTATCTTATGTATCAAGCGTAGAGCAAGGTAGCTTAACAACACGAATAATATCCAACTTGGAATAAACAAAATACAGGCGTATTGATGAGAAAGGGATTTAAAAAATTTGCAATACTTGGTATTTGTCACCTTGTCTGCCACCCTTGCTTCAAGCTCCAAATCTTCGTATTTGTCAGGATTCTTTATAATATCGTGAAGCCTTAGAGAAATAGCAATTATCCCTACAACATAAATTACTAAAAATATTATCAAGATCAAATTCATCAAAAGGCTCCTTTCGATATGTTATACCAAACAGATGTAAATTGAAGTTTCGGGTTTCGCTCGAAAATCATATTTGCCACAATGCAAAAACAGGATATTTTTTGTTTTTGAATACAGATTTCGTAGGGGA
Source organism: Clostridia bacterium (assembly GCA_017504545.1). Lineage (GTDB taxonomy): Bacteria > Bacillota > Clostridia > Oscillospirales > CAG-272 > HGM12713. The sequence continues at coordinate 507 of JAFVRA010000089.1, forward strand.
GACCTGTGGTCACCCGCGGGCGAACACAGTTCGCCCCTACGGTTTTGCGGTTATTTTTTAGTCAGACAAACGACACTCTCAACGTGCCCTGTGCGAGGAAACATATCGACCGGCTGAACGTCGCCTATCTCGTAGCCGCGCTCGGAAAACCACTTGCAATCTCTCGCGAGTGTGTCCGCGCCGCAGGAGACGTAAACTATCCTCGGAACTCCGAGGTCCGCAAGGCAATCCACAAGCTCGCGCGTGCTTCCCTTTCTTGGCGGATCTATTATCACAACGTCAGGTCGCGTACCGCCTGCCGCCTCAAGTATTACCTCCTTATTACCCGCATCGGCGCAAACGAATCTCGCGTTAGTGATACCGTTGCGCTCAGCGTTGTCTCTCGCGCACTCCACCGCGCTCTGAACTATCTCAATTCCCACGAGGCGCTTCGCGCCCTTTGCCATAGAAAGACCTATCGTTCCCGTGCCGCAATAAAGGTCCATAAGTATCTCGCCGCCGCGAAGGTCGGCAAGCTCGCGCGCCTTGGAATAAAGCAGCTCCGCACCGTCGCGATTTACCTGATAGAAGGAGTCGGGGCTGATGAAGAATTTGAGTCCGCACAGCTCGTCCTCAATACCGCCCTTGCCGCAGAGCGTGCGGTATTTTCTGCCTAGAACTACGTTTGTGTCCTCGGTGTTTTCGTTTATCATAAGGCTGACGATCTCGGGAAATCTCGCCGTTACCTCGCGCGCAAAAGCCTCTTCATCGGGCAGAGCGCTGCCGTTGAGCACAAGGCAGAGCATTGTCTCGCCCGTCTTCTTGCCCACGCGAAGATAGATATGCCGCAGCAGTCCGCGCCTGCTCTCCTCGTCGTAAACGCTCCAGCCGTGCCTGTCCGCAAACTCGCAAACAAAGCGGAGAATGGGGGCAAACTCGGGGCTCTGTATCGCGCACTCCTCGGCGGGAATGACCTTGTGCGTCTTTGAAGCGTAAAAGCCCGCGAAAATGCCGTCCTTGCCCTTTGCGACGGGGTACTGCGCCTTATTGCGATAGCCGCGCACATCCCCCGTGGAAAGCACGGGTAGGATATTCACCTCGGGAAGTCCCGCCTTTGCGAATTCCGCGCTGATATATCCGCGCTTAAGCTCAAGCTCTCGCTCGTAGCTTATGTGGCGGTAAACGCATCCTCCGCAAGAGATCGGTGAGGAGCAAAATCCGTCGATACGGTCGGGCGAGGGGATAATTATCTCTTCAAGCCTTGCGACCGCAAAGCTCTTGTTGACCTTGATGACCTTTGCTCTGACTCTGTCTCCGCTGACCGCACCGCGCACGAACACTACCTGCCCGTCGCATCTGCCAACGCCGTTGCCGAGGTTGTTGAGGTCGGTTATATCAAGCTCGATTATCTGTTCTTTAGTCATAAATATAATATTCCTTGCCGTTGTCAAGGCATATACATCCGAGAGGTTCGTCGTAAGCCGCGCCGCAGTCTATAAAGATAGAGCCCTCTCCGTGATATATCTTACCCTTCTCCGCGCCCTCGATCTCGTAGGTCGGCTTATGTCCGACGACCAGCGTAACGCCCTCGATAAGCGCGCGCTCGGGATCAACGCTCTCGCGTATGAAGTCCTCGGGCATATAGTCCTCAAGGTCGCTTCCCTCGCTGTAGTCTGCAATACCCGCGTGAACGAGCAGATACTTTTTGCCGCCTGCTTCTACCTCCTCGTAGAGCGACATATCCGAGAGATACTCAAGAACACCCTCCTTCATATCCTCGTCAAGCGCCTTAAATCCCTCGATAGTCTTCTGACCGCCGTCCTGAAGCCACTCGGTCATCTTGGCAAACGCCTCGGGATCGGGAGACGCGCCGCCGAGCATCTTGTCAAGCTCGGTGAGCAGCTCAAGCGCGCGAAGATCGCACTCTCCAACGATCGGGATCACGTTGTATCTCATACTGAGATCGCAGAGAAGCTCGATAGGCTCCTCGCCGTAGTCAACTATGTCTCCGATAACGTACATAACGTCGTTATCCGAGAACTTTATCTCGCGAAGAAGCTTCTTGAATTTATTAAAGCAACCGTGAAGGTTGGCAACTGCATAAGTCATAATTTTTCTCCTTTATACTGCTTTTATGGGGTTTGAATTCATAATTTCGCACTCGATGCTACCGTCTATCTCGGCTACCATAGCGCACAGAGCCTTACAGACAGGAAATTCGGTGAAAAAATGTCCTGCTTCGATAAGGTTGAGGGGATCTGTCACAACGTCGGGCTCGTCGGTCATCGTGTGATGTCCAAGCTCGCCGCTGACGTAAGTATCCGCACCCATAGCAGCCGCCGCGCCCAAGAAATCCTTGCCGCTGCCGCCAAGCACCGCTACGCGCTTTACTTCTCTGCCCGAATCGGTGACCGAAACGAAGGGCGCGTCAAGTGCCGCCTTGACCTTGCTTGCAAAAGAAAGGAGCGTGCTTTCGCCGTCAATGTCTCCGACTCTGCCCATAGGCAATCCCTCGCCGTAAAATACCTCTATATTTTTAAGTCCGAGCAAGGACGCGAGCACGTCGTTAACGCCGCCCTCGACCGCGTCGAGCCTCGTGTGAAAGGACATCACCGATATCCCCGCCTTGATAAGCTCTATCGTCTTTGCGGCTACCGCGCTCTCGTCCTCTATCGCCCTGATGCCCTTGAAGATAAAGGGATGATGCGTAAGAATGAGGTCAAAGCCCTCAGATACCGCCCTCTCTACTACCGCACCCGTCGCGTCAAGTGCCACGAGCACGCGTTTTACCTCTCTGCTTCCGTCGGGGCAGCACATAAGTCCGTCGTTATCCCACGCGCAAGAAAGCTCGCGGGGTATTCTCTCGTTCAGTCTTGCGTAAAGCTCTCTTATGGTCATTTGCTCGTCTCCTTTTTCATAAATTCATCTATTTTTGCAATTATCTCGTTTTCATAGTCAGAGTCTGCGCCCGAAAGGCTCTTGCCCGCGATGCGCTGAGAATATATCTCTCTCGTCCTCTCAAGAAGCGCGTAAAGCTCCTCGCTCGGCGCGTTGAGATTTCCTTTTCCGAAGAGAGCCTCAAAGTGATCAAGCTCCGTAGGCTCGCCCGAATACTCGGCGCAGATTATATGGTATATCTTGTCCTCAGAGACGAGAAGCTCGCGACTTATCTCAAAGCCCTCGCGCGAAAGATATTCGCGAAGCAGCTCGGGGTGCGTCATAGGCTGAAGTATCAGCCGCACTCCCTCTCGCCTTACCCAAGGCGCATCATTTATTATTCTTGCGATAAGCTCGCCCCCCATACCGAGAATGAAAATATCCTCGGGAGCGTATTTTTCTATTCCCGAAAGTCCGTCGGTCTGCAGAGCGACAAAGGCGCTCTGAGCGGAATAGTCGCAGAGGTTGGCTCTCGCTCTCTCAACGGGGCCTTGGTTTATGTCAGACACCACGCCGCCGCTGACTCTTCCCGTGGCGTAAAGATAGATGGGAAGATACGCGTGGTCTGTTCCCACGTCGGCAATTCTTGCGCCCTCTTTGGCTAAAGAAGCCGCCGCAAGAAGTCTTTTGCTTATTTTTGGTACGTTCATTTCTTTTTCCTTTTGTCTTTAAGTACGGCAAACACCGCAGGAACGCCTAAGCGTCCCGCGGTGTATATATTTATATTATTTCTCTGCCGCCAAAAAAGCGTTGATCTTCTCTACGAGAGCGTCAGCGTCGGTTCCGTGAACCGCGCAAGCCTGCTCGATGGACTCTCCTCTTGCAGAGGGGCATCCGAGGCAGTGCATACCGATCTCGAAAAAGAACTGTGCCGTTGCGGGAGCGTTGTCAAGAACGTCGCCGATGATAGAATCCTTTGTTACCTTCATTGTGTTTACCTCCTGTTTTAATTTGTTTTATATAATCCGAGCTTGTCGGGTCATATCATATCACATTATATATCCGAAGCCGCTACCGTAAAGCAGTGCGAGCCGCCCGTAACCGTCTCACGTCTGCCGTCGGGAAGCGTGATGCACGCCTCGGTTCCCTCGGGGATGAGAAAATCAAGCTTGACGCTCTCGCCCGAGTAGTACCACGCGCTCTCAAGTCTGCCGCGAACCGTATCGATCGAGCATCTTGCAAAGCCGAGGCGCTCGCAGGGATGAGGCGTGATATTGAGCTTAGAGTATCCCTCTCCGCCCTCTGCGATCTCAATGCCGCAGATCTTTCCGTACATCCAGTCTCCCACGCAGCCGTAGGCGTAGTGGTTAAAGGAGTTCATTGAAACGCTCCAGAAGCTTCCGTCGTCCTTGATAGAGTTCCAATGCTCCCACATCGTCGTCGCGCCCTTGTTGACAGAATAGAGCCACGAGGGGTTACATTCGTTAAAGAAGAGCTTGTACGCGACGTCTGTACGTCGATTGTCCGAGAGCGCGTGGAGAATATAGGGCGTTCCGAGGAAGCCTGTTGACATTCTGCCGCCGAAGAGCTCGATAAGCTCAACAAGCTTATCCGTAAGCGCTTCTCTCTCGCTCTCCTCGCAAAGTCCGAAGTGGAGAATGAGCGTGATAGCCGTCTGCGTCATTCCGTGTCTGTCCTCGGGAGCTAAGGGACTGCCGAGCTTAGAGACGTCGCCTATCGGCATACCGTCCTTCATAAAATACTCTCTGAAGCGGCGGCGGACGTTTGCGCGAAGAGTCTCGTACTCGGTCATATCCTTGCCGAGTATCTTGCCCGCGCGGACGAGCAGGTCTGCCGAGTGATAAAAGAACGCGCTCGCAATAAGGTCAGATGAGGTCGCGCCCTCAAGGCTGTCCTCGCCCGAGTCGTGCGCCAGCCAGTCGCCGTAATGTCTTCCGCCAAGCCAGAGGAATTCCTCGCTTCCCGCACCGTGCTGATACTCTACCCAACGGCGCATCAGCTCGAAGTTATCCTCAAGGAAGTGCTTCTCTCCGAAAAGCTCGTAGAGCGTGACGGGTGCTATAGTAGCAACGTCGCCCCAGCCTGCCGAGATACGAGTGTGGTAGCCCTTGAATCTCTCGGGGCAAACTCCTCTTACCGCACCGTTCTCCTCCTGCTCAAGTCTGAGATCTCCGAGCCATTTTTCAAAGAAGCGACGCGTGTCGTAGTTTATACCTGCAACGCGGCAGAACACCTGCGTGTCTCCCGTCCAGCCAAGTCTCTCGTCTCTTTGCGGACAGTCTGTGGGAATGTCGAGATAGTTGCTCTTCTGTCCCCAGATGATATTGTGATAAAGCTGATTTATCTTCGCATCTCCGCAAACGAAATATCCCGTGCGGCGCAGATCCGAATGTACGACGATCGCTCTGAAGCTGTCGAGATCAACGGGGATCTCGGGGTACTCGTCAAGTCGGATGTATCTGAATCCCTGGAAGCTGTAAACGGGCTTGAAGCTGTCTTCATTGCCGCTGAGCACGAAGGTGAGAATATTCTTTGCCGAGCGGTAGTTTTCGTTGTAGAAGTTTCCGTCCTTATCGAGCACCTCGGCGTGCGAGATGACCACGCGCTCGCCGCGTCTGCCCTTGATACATAGCGAGACGTAGCCCGTCATATTCTGACCGAAATCGATGACTCTCTCGCCCTTGGGGGTGATTATCAGAGCCACGGGGCGTATCACGTCGTTTTCAACTATGTCCTCGCCGATCTGTTCGACGAGCTCGAAGCTCTTTTGCGCGAGCACCGCCTTGCCGTAGCAGATCTCCTCTGCCGTCTTGTCTATCGTCTCACCGTTGTAAATATCCGAGAATGTGACCTCGTTTGAGTATGTGTCCCAGCTCTCGTCGGTGCGTATATATTCCACTCTTCCGTCGCGATAGGTAAGCTCAAGGCTTGCTACAGTGCAGAGTCGGTCGATATAAAGCTTATTTTCGTGCTGATAGTTGGCAGTACCTGCCGCCCAGCCGGGACCTACGCCGATAGAAAGAATATTATCCTCGCTTATCAGATCGGTCACGTCAACAGTCTGATACTGCACGCGGTGGTCGTAGCTTGTCCAACCGGGAGTGAGCACCTGCCTGCCTATCTTTTTTCCGTTGATGCGCGCCTCGTATATTCCGAGACCGCTGATCTTTATTACTGCGCTGCAGACGTCGGTTGCAGAAAATTGCTTTTTAAAGGTTACCGCCGCAGATCCGGTATCGATCGGCGTGCTTATCCATTTTGCAAAATTCACGGGTGTCCTCCCAAAAGACATAATAATCTATATTATATTATAAGGCTAAATGTATAGAAAGTCAATAAAAGTGTGAAAAAAACCTTTATTTTTTATTATAATTGTGCTATAATATATCCGTACGTAAATGAAATTACCGCTCTCCTACGGGCGTCTTTGCAGAAGGAGCTTACTATGAGCCAGGAAAAAGCGAAAAAGCCTTTTGGCAGCATCAAGCCATATCTGCCCTCTCTTTGCCTCTCGGCAATAAGCGGATGGCTGACGGCACTGTTTATTTTTTCCGTTATATCAGAAACAAAATTCACGGCAGTACCCGATTTTGCGGCATCCGTGCCGATTTTGCTCTTTATCGGAGCGGCACTTTTTATCGGAGCTGCATATTTTGCCGCATGGTGTTTTCTCTGGAATAAGATATTGCTTCTGACTCTGCCCACGTCCTTTGCGCTTTACGGCATTTCATCAGTAGCATACAGCGCAGGAGACTCTGACACGCGCGCTTACACCGCGATAATGTTCGCCCTGCTCTTTTTGGCTGTTATCGCCATAGTTGCAAACTATATAAGGACCGAAAATCTCTCTTTCCTTACAAACGACATCAGCCCCCTGCTCTCGTTTATTATCGTCGGTGCAGGCTTCGTTGCCCTCTCGGCGTACTTTATAGTAGTCCTTGGCTCGCGCACAGCCGCGCTCTGCTCGCCCTGCTACGATATGGGCATATTCGCGCAGATGTACGACAATATGACCGAGACGGGACTTCCCTACACCACGTGTGAGCGAGGTGAGCATCTTTCGCACTTCGCGGTGCATTTCTCGCCCATACTCTATCTTCTCCTGCCCTTCTGCTATATATTCAAGGTCACCGACGTGCTCGTGTGGGCGCAGATACTCCTCGTATTCTCGGGCGTATTCCCTCTGCTTCTCATCTGCCGCCGCATAAAGCTTTCAAATATCAAATCCACGCTTATCTGCCTTATATATCTGCTCTACCCCGCGATGAGCAGCGGCGCGTTCTACGATTTCCACGAGAACGCCTTTCTCGCGCCTCTTATCCTCTGGACGCTCTATTTCGTTCACGCAGAGAAGTGGATACCCACCTTTATCTTCGCGCTCGGAGTGCTGATGGTAAAGGAGGACGCCGCGATGTACGTAGGCTTCATCGCACTTTACGTCATCTTCTCTCGCAAGAAGATATGGCAGGGCATCGGACTTTTCGTTATGACCTTCTGCTACTTCCTTTTCGCAATGTTTATGCTGCTTAGCAGCGGCGAGGGAATAATGCTCGGCGGAAGATACTATAATATCATCGGCTATGACGGAAGCTTCGTCGATCTTTTGCGCGTGGCTCTCGTAAATCCCGCGCTTTACGCCGCCGAGAGCTTTACACCCGAAAAGCTGCTCTACTCCTTCAATATGCTGCTTCCTCTCGCGTTCCTGCCGCTTATGACGCGCAAGCCGTCGAGATGGTTGCTTATAGCTCCGCTTTTCGTTATCAATCTTATCACGGATTACAAATATCAGTTTGATCTGCAGTTCCAGTATTCCTTCGGCTCGGGCGCTCTGCTCGTCTATGCCGCGGCTATAAACCTTGCGGATCTCTCCGACGCGCCCTTTGCCTTAACCGCTCCCGAGAGCGAGGATGCAACAGATAGCCGCAGCGCGCTCAAGAGATTTGCCGCAGGCGCCTCTGCTTCTCTGGTCGTGCTTGCACTCGTAAGCTCTCTCTTCCTCGGTGCCGCACGCGCTCCCTCGCAGTTCTTCTACGTTGAGCGCTGTGTTGAAGAAAAGGAAAGCTACAAGATCGCAAAGGACGTGCTTAACTCTATAGATCGGGATAAGTCGGTAATGGCGACCTCTATGTACCTCACTCCCCTCTACGACGTTGACGAGCTTTACCATTCCTCTCAGGCTACCGCCGAGAAGATAAGCAACGCTACGGGCAAGTTTATCGGATACGATATTATAATAGAGACCGACGTGGTGGTAATTGATCTGCGCCCGTATACGTCCGACGCCTCTAAAGCACTCTATTGGAAGAGCTCCTATCTTTTAGCAGGCTACGAGGTAGTCGTTGAGCGCGAGGATATAATTCTGGTTTTGGAGAAGAAATAAAAAAACTCTTGCAAATATCGGTTATATATGATATAATTGATTGGTATGACTTAATGATGATATAAAGCAAGTGGCTACGCCACGGGAGGTTTTAGTTGATAATCGCACTTGAAGACGCAAAATATAAGCTTATTGCTATGAGAGCCGACGTTGAGGATCTCGGCTCGGCGCTCCGCATCGAGCAACTCAAGGCTACCGCTAAGGAGCTTGACGAGCAGACGCTTGACCCTGATTTCTGGTCAAATCAGGAGAATTCCTCGTCGGTGCTTCAGAAGCTGAAGCAGACCAAGGACACTATTGAAAATTACGAGGCTCTCAGGAATCGTCTTGAGGACGCTATCACGCTCGCCGAGATGGCTATCGAGGAGAACGAGGAGGGCTATATCGAGGAGGTAGAGTCCGAGCTCGCCGCTATAACCAAGGAGGCTGAGAACAAGAGAATTGAAATTCTTCTCTCGGGCGAATACGACAAGAACAACGCCATAGTTTCCTTCCACCCCGGCGCAGGCGGCACCGAGGCGCAGGACTGGGCGCAGATGCTCTACCGAATGATAACCCGTTGGGCAGAGCGCAAGGGTTATAAATACAAGCTTCTTGACTGGCTTGACGGCGACGCCGCAGGCATCAAGAGCGCGACCATTATGGTTGAGGGACTCAACGCATACGGATATCTTAAGGCTGAGAACGGAGTTCATAGACTTGTACGTGTGTCTCCGTTTGACGCGGCAGGACGCAGACAGACCTCGTTTGCATCTATCGAGGTTATGCCCGAGTTTGACAATATTGACAAGGTAGAGATACGCGACGAGGATATAGAAGTCACTGCGCACCGTTCGAGCGGCGCGGGTGGTCAGCACATTAACAAAACCGACTCCGCAATCCGTATTCTGCACAAGCCTAC
>JAFVRA010000090.1 GCA_017504545.1 Clostridia bacterium
CCCCGACGGTTCAGCCGTATACAGTGTTGCGCACGCTGCACAACAAGCCGGATACGCAGTAGGAGTATCTACAACAGTTTGTATAAACCACGCAACACCCGGCGCATTCTATGCCCACCAACCCAGTCGTAACAACTACCCGCAAATAGCAAAAGAGATGCTCACAGCACGCGGAAGGAAACGGTCTGCGCGAGCAGGACATAGTTTTCAGGATAGGAATTCTTCTTGCCGACAGACTTCGGGCAGACCCGAGATTTGAGGTGAGGCTCTCCCGTCCTACAGAGGAGTCTCAGATAGGCAGTTCAAACAGCGAGAGCCTGCGGCTTCGCGTAGCCGACGCGACCGCGTGGGGCGCGGATTATTTTATAAGTCTGCACACCAACGCGTCAGATATAAGCAGTGCAAGCGGCTCTGAGGCGTTTGCCTTCTCACGAAACTCGCCTGCATTTGCACTCGGCGAGGATATTCTCGTCGCGCTAAGCGCGGCCACGGGACTTCGCAACCGCGGAATGCAGGTGCGAAGCGGTCTGTACGTGCTCAGAAAAACGCCTATGCCCTCGCTTCTCGTGGAGCTTGGCTTTATCAGCAATCCAAACGATGCCTATCTTATGTCACAGCGCCCCGAGCTTTTTGCCGAGGGGCTTTATAACGGTATATCCGAATATTTCGGTTGATCATTCTCCGAGCATCGCAAGAAGCTCTTCCTCGGATATTATCTTGACACCGAGGCTCTGCGCCTTAGTCAGCTTGCTTCCTGCGGCTTCGCCTGCAACGACGTAATCGGTCTTCTTAGAAACGCTGCCCGAGGTCTTTCCGCCCGCGTTTTTGATAAGCTCAGACGCCTCGTCACGAGACATCGTGGGAAGAGTGCCGGTAAGCACGAAGGTAAGACCTGCGAGCGCATCTCCCTTGGGCGCGCCCTTATACGAGGTCTCAACGCCTGCCTCTGCAAGACGGCGGCAAAGCGCGATATTCTGCGGATGCGAGAAGAAATCCACCACGCATTCTGCGGTGATATTGCCGAAATCGTCAAGCTCGGCGATCTCCTCAACCGTCGCTTTCGTAAGTGCCTCAAGATCGCCGTAGCGCTCGGCAAGAGCCGCCGCGGCTACCTCTCCCACGTTTCTTATACCAAGCGCGTAGATAAGGCGCGAAAGCCCTGCCGCCTTGGAATTCTCTATTGCCGAAATAAGATTTTTCGCAGACTTCTCGCCCATTCTCTCAAGCGCCTCTATCTGCTCTGCTCTGAGCGAGTAGAGGTCAGCGACGTCGCCTATAAGCTTATTGCCAAGCAGAAGCTCGACTATCTGAGGACCGAGACCGTCTATATTCATCGCGCCCTTTGAGGCGAAATGCTCTATACTTCTTGAGAGCTGTGCGGGGCAGGCGCTGTTGGTGCAACGAAGAGCCGCACCGTCGTCCTTGTCAAACACAACGGGCTCTCCGCACGAGGGGCAGACGGTAGGCATAAAGAATTCTCTCTCGCTGCCGTCTCTCTACTCGGCGTTTGCCTTTACTACCTCGGGGATAATATCTCCCGCCTTTCGCACGGTAACTATATCTCCGAGCATTATTCCTCTCTCGCGGATAAAGCCGATGTTGTGAAGCGTAGCGCGGCTGACGGTAGTTCCCGCAAGTCGCACGGGAGAGAGCTCTGCCGTGGGGGTAAGAACGCCCGTTCTTCCGACGGCTATGGATATGTCAAGGAGCTTTGTCTCCTTCTCCTCGGGCGGAAATTTATATGCCACCGCCCACTTTGGAGTATTGGTTCCCTCTCCGACTCTTCTTCTGTCCTCAAGGCTGTCTATCTTTATAACCACACCGTCAATATCGTAGGCGAGCTGCTGTCTGGCGTCGCCTATTTTTCTTATATGCGCCGCCACCTCGTCGTAGCTGTGAGCCACGGTACGCATAGCGAGCGTCTTAAATCCAAGCTCGGAGAGTCGGTCAAGAGACTCCGTATGACTGCTCGGCGCGTGCCCGTCGGCGTAAATGTCGCCCTCTTGGAGATTGAACACGAATATATCAAGCTTTCTCTCAGCGGTTATCTTAGAGTCAAGCTGACGGAGCGAGCCTGCCGCCGCGTTTCTCGGGTTAGCCATAAGAGCCTCTCCCCTCTCCTCGCGCTTGGCGTTGAGCTCCTCAAATACCGCTCTCGGCATATACACCTCGCCTCTGACGGTCAGAGAGAGCGGCTCGTTAAGTCTAAGGGGTATAGACTGAACCGTGCGGAGATTGAGCGTAACGTCCTCTCCGACAGCTCCGTCGCCTCTGGTCGCACCCTTGACGAACTCGCCGTTCTCGTATATCAGCGAGACAGAGAGACCATCTATCTTGGGCTCTACCGAGTATGCGGGAGACAGAAGCTCTCCCTCCATCTTATTGCAGAAATCCTCTGTCTCCTCAAATGAAAAGACGTCCGCGAGCGAGTCCATTCGCACGCTGTGCGTGACCTTCTCAAATTTATCAAGAGCCTTGCCGCCAACGCGCTGAGTGGGAGAATTCGCATCGTAGAGCGACGGGTTCTCTTCCTCAAGGCGCTTTAGCTCGGCGTACATCATATCGTACTCATAATCGGATATTTCGGGCGCATCGTACACATAATATCTTTGGGAATGGTAATTCAGCTCCTTACGAAGCGTTTCCACCCTGTTTTTTATCTCAACTGATACCAAAGAATCCATAAGCTCCCCCATTCTAACTTCTATCTCTAATATTATATCAATTTTTCCGCCTTATGTCAATCGCGCGAAGAAAAGATTTTTAACAATTTGCGCCATTCTCTACAAAATAAAGATAAATATATTTTGCCTCCGCCCGCTCTCTTAAGTTATGAAAGCGGCAGAATTTTCATAAGGATTAAAACAGCGGTACGGAGGTGGCTATGGAGATATTTTTTACGCTCTTGATAATTGGCATAGCGATAGTCAACGGCTGGACCGATGCGCCGAGCGCTATCGCAGGCTGTGTCTCGACACGTTCACTCTCGCCAAGGGCGGCTCTCGTGCTTGCGGGAGTCTGCAACTTCTCGGGAGCGGTGATAATGGCTATCCTTCGTCCCGGCGTCGCTAAGTCTATCTATGGGATAGCAAGCTTTGGAGAGGACGGCAGAGTAGCCCTGCTCGCTCTCTGCTCGGCGCTAACGTCCGTAATATTATGGGCGTCGTTTGCCTCTCTGCTCGGACTTCCGACGAGCGAGAGCCACGCGCTTATTGCAGGAATGAGCGGCGCGGCGCTATCCTCGAATATGAGCTCTGATGCGATAAGCCTTTACGAGTGGCGCTCGGTGCTTATAGGAATACTCGTTTCAACTCTTCCCGTTATCATTCTCGCTTTTCTTCTCTACCGCCTCACGCTCCGCGTTTTTTCCTCTCAGGAGAGACGGGGCGCTATGCGCTACTTCCGCCGCGTACAGCGCTTGAGTGCGGGGAGCAGCGCCTTTCTTCACGGCGCTCAGGACTCGCAGAAATTTATCGGCGTGTATATGCTCGGTCTGTCGTTCTTGGGCAAGATTCAAGGAGAGGAAGAATTTCACATACCCTTAAGCATAACGCTCGTCTGTGCCGCCGCTATGACCTTCGGTACGATGCTCGGCGGCTCGCGGATAATCAAGAAGGTCGGCTGTGAGCTGACCGATCTCGATCCTCTCTCGAGCTCTGCCGCCGACACAGCCTCGTCCGCCCTCCTTGGAGTTTGCTCGTTTTTGGGGATCCCGACAGCCACCACTCACGCAAAGACCTGCGCTCTTATGGGTGTAGGACTTCACAAAAGGCGCTCAACGAGTCCTAAGGTCGCCGCCGAGCTTTTTATAGGTTGGATACTTACCTTCCCCGTTTGTGCTCTTCTCGGATTTTTACTGTCCCTTCTGTCGCAGGCTCTTTTTTTATAAAAGGCGCGAAAAGAGGAGAAAGGATACGATATGGCAAGATTTAATTATTACGACTGCCTTGAGAGGCTTTCGGTGCTGTCCTCAAGAGCGGTATTTATCGCCTGCTCTGCTGCCTCAAATTCTCACAAGGAGGAGATAGCGGCGGTACGGCTGACGGCTGACAAGGCTCTTTGCGAGCTGGAGCGCGCGCTATTTTCGGACTTTATGCCGCCGCTTGAGCGCTCGGACATAGCCGCGCTCGCACACGCGCTCTCACGTGTGATAAACGCATCATATGAGCTGTCGGCATCAAGATGCCGCGAAACGCTTCTGCTTGAGAGAAAAAACAGAGAGGCGGATATTTGCATCCGCCTCTCGCAAATGATAGAAGAGAGTGTGTCAGGGCTGCGACGTCTCAAGCGCCCCGAGCAGCTTCCCGATCTCGTCGGATTTCGCAAGCTGCTCTGCGACGCGCGCCTTTGGCGCGCGGATGCCCGAAGAAAACTATGGAAAGGCATATATCCCCGCGCGGCGCAAAGCTATCTTTCTCTCCTTTGCGCCCTCTGTAATTCTCTTGACGAATGCTTTGACACCCTTATTGAGACAATGCTCTCAAACATCTGAGCCTCAAAGCAGCCGCTCGGTCTCATCTCTGACCTCTCGGCTCATCAAAACTATGACCGAAAGATTTATAAAGGTCATCACACCGATAAAGAGGTCTGCCGCCTCCCAGATAAGATCTGTAGATACCACCGAGCCAAGCAAGACAGACGCGGTGTAAAGGAAGATAAATCCCTTCTTTACGCTTTTACGGCGAGAGAAATATTCAAGGCACTCCATACCGTAGTGCGCCCAGCAAAGCACCGTCGCAAGTCCGAAAAGCAGAACTGCGATCGCGATAAAATATCCTGCGGCACTTCCGAGAGAAGCTCGGTAGGCGTTAAGCGTTATCATCATATAGTCTCCGCTCGCATCAACTGAGCCAAAGCCTATGGTTATAACGATCGCCGTGAGCGTGCAGAGCAGTATAGTATCTACGAAAACCTCTAATATTCCCCATACTCCCTGCCTTGCAGGTATCTTGCAATCAGAGACAGCGTGTGCGGCAGGCGCCGTGCCGCATCCTGCCTCGTTTGAGAGTATTCCTCGCATCGTGCCGTATCTCAGCGCTCCCGAGAGAAAGAATCCCGTAACACCCGCAAGTCCGCTCTTTATATTGAAGGCGTCCGAAAAGATGCTTCTCAGCGCACCGAGAGCGTCCGACGGGCGAGTGAATATCACCGCGAGTGAGAGTAGAACGAAGCCGCCCGTCATAAACGGCACGAGCTTCTCGGTAAGCGTCAGTATCCCCGAGCGCCCTCTCTGCATCGCCACGAGGACGATAAGCGCGAATATTATTCCTATCGCTATCTGCGGCAGACCGAAAACTCCGTTCATCGCGCTCGCCGAGGCGTTGACCTGTATCATACTTCCCATGCTGAAGGCGTTGAGTATGCAAAAGAGCGCGAATATACCTGCGAGCACTATGCCGAGCCTTCCGCGAAAGCACTTGCGGATGTAGTACATCGCCGCGCCGTGAGGTCTGCCCTCGGCGTCGTATCTTCTGTAGCGCATCGCAAGGACTATCTCGGCGTATTTGAGTATCATCGCCACGAGTGCGCTTACCCACATCCAGAACACCGCCCCGAAGCCTCCGAGCACTATCGCTGACGCCACGCCCACCATATTGCCGACTCCAAGCGTTCCCGCAAGCGCGAGAGTGAGCGCCTTTGCCGATGAAACTCCGCTTTTCTTCTCGGTAGGCTTCAAGGCGCGAAGCAGCTTTATCGGGTGCAGAAAGTGAAAAAAGCGCAACCGAACGCAATAAAAAAGCCCCGACAGTATCAGCGCGAGCGGTACTCCCACACCGAAAATATATTTATTGAAAAATTCAAAGCCGCTCATCAGTATCTCAAGCATATACCCTCCAAGGTTTAAATTTTGATTAGTGTACCCGCTTTTTCGGCAGATTTTCGCGCTTTTTTTAATATGATCTTATTTCTTCGCGCGATTAGCACTCCGAAATTGTTAATTAAATGTAAAATATTAAAAAAAGACTTGATTTTTCTTAAAAATAGTGTAAAATATGTTTATAGGTTAGCACTCACCAAAGTTGAGTGCCAAACATAAACGTATTTTTAATCTATTCACATATTTATTGTAAGGAGGAAGAAAAAATGACAATCAAACCGCTTGCAGACAGAGTTGTAGTAAAGGCTGTTGAAGCAGAAGAAAAGACAAAGGGCGGACTTATCCTCACCGCATCCGCGCAGGAAAAGCCTCAGATCGCAGAGGTCGTTGCAGTAGGGCCCGGAGGAATGGTTGACGGCAAGGAGGTCGTTATGACGGTTAAGGTCGGCGACAGAGTTATCACATCCAAATACTCAGGTACCGAGATAAAGGCAGACGGCGTGGAGTACACCATCGTTCGTCAGGCTGACATTCTCGCTATCGTTGAATAAATCTTAAACAAACTGAAAGGAAACAATTATTATGGCAAAGGAAATTCTTTATGGAATTGAAGCTCGCAATGCTCTCTCCAGAGGCGTTGACAAGCTTGCAGATACTGTCAAGATCACTCTCGGCCCTAAGGGTCGCAACGTAGTTCTCGACAAGAAGTACGGCTCTCCGCTCATCACCAACGACGGTGTTACCATCGCCAAGGAGATCGAGCTTGAGAACGAAGCCGAGAATATGGGCGCTCAGCTCGTTAAAGAGGTCGCTACAAAGACCAACGACGCGGCAGGCGACGGTACTACCACCGCTACCCTTCTCGCTCAGGCATTCGTTCGCGAGGGTATGAAGAACGTTACCGCAGGAGCTAACCCCATGGTTCTCCGCAAGGGTATCAAGAAGGCTGTTGACAAGGCAGTTGAGGCTCTCGTAGCAAGCGCTAAGAAGGTAAGCGGCTCTGAGGACATCGCACGCGTTGGTACTATCTCGGCAGGTGACGAGGTCATCGGTCAGCTCATCGCTGACGCTATGGAAAAGGTAACTGCTGACGGCGTTATCACGGTTGAGGAGTCCAAGTCCGCTGATACTTACTCCGAGGTAGTTGAGGGTATGCAGTTTGACCGCGGATACCTCTCTCCCTATATGGCTACCGATATGGATAAGATGGAGGCAGTTCTTGACGACGCTCTCCTTCTCATCACAGACAAGAAGATCACAAACATTCAGGATATTCTCCCCGTGCTCGAGCAGGTAGTTCAGGCAGGCAGAAAGCTGCTTATCGTTGCTGAGGACGTAGAGGGCGAGGCTCTTACAACTCTCGTTCTCAACAAGCTCCGCGGCACATTCGTTTGCGTTGCTGTCAAGGCTCCCGGCTTTGGCGACAGAAGAAAGGAAATGCTCCGTGACATCGCTATCCTCACAGGCGGCGAGGTGATCTCCTCCGAGATCGGTCTTGAGCTCAAGGACGCCTCTCTCGAGATGCTCGGTCACGCCCGTCAGGTAAAGGTTAACAAGGAGACCACTATTATCGTAGGCGGCGCTGGCAACCCTGCTGACATCAAGGCTCGCGTTGCTCAGATCCGCACGGCTATCGAGACCACCACCTCTGACTTTGACCGTGAGAAGCTTCAGGAAAGACTTGCTAAGCTTGCAGGCGGCGTTGCAGTTATCAAGGTCGGTGCGGCTACCGCGGCTGAGATGAAGGAAAAGAAGCTTCGCATTGAGGACGCTCTCAACGCTACTCGCGCAGCAGTTGAGGAAGGAATCGTTGCGGGTGGCGGTACTGCTTACCTCAACATCATTCCCGAGGTCGCTAAGCTCGTAGAGACCGTAGAGGGTGACGAAAAGACAGGTGTTCGCATCGTTCTCAAGGCTCTTGAGGAGCCTGTTCGTCAGATCGCTACAAACGCAGGCTTTGACGGCGGCGTAGTCGTAAACGAGATCATGAAGAGCGGCAAGACCGGCTACGGCTTTGACGCTTATAACGAGGTATATTGCGATATGATGGCGGCAGGCATCGTGGATCCCGCAAAGGTTACACGCTCCGCACTTCAGAACGCGGCTTCTATCGCGTCTGTTATCCTTACCACCGAGTCTGTAGTTGCCGACAAGAAGGACCCCGCAGCTGAGGCTGCCGCAAACGCTGCAATGGCAGGCGCCGGCGGCATGGGCGGTATGTATTGATAAATACTAAATAAAAAAAAGCGGACTCGCAACGGCGTGCAACATTAGCGGAGAAAATGAATAGCCTTCCCCAGTGGGGGAAGGGGGACCGCGAGAGCGGTGGATGAGGTGTCTAAATATCAAAAAACTCCTCATCCGTCAGCCTTCGGTTGACACCTTCTCCCACAGGAGAAGGCTTTTGATATGCGAAAAACAAAGAGTAACCCCGACGGATTTTTCGAAGTCCGTCGGGGTTACTTATTCGACAAATTGGAATTTGTCGAATTATTCAACTATTTTCTTATCACCAAAATATTGCATTAGTATCAAAATCAAAGCGCCACCGGCAAGCAAACCATCCATGATTCCTGCAGGCAGTAAAAATGTCATTAACGCAAGTGTAATTACACAATTAATTACAGATAATGCTAAGCCCCACATTTTGTTTTTTAACAGCCCTATGGCTCCAATAAGTCTAAATACACCGTACATTGCGCCAATGACTATCATCATGGTTAGATTATCTTGATAATACGGGAGTTGAAATGAGAAGTATTGGGAAATATCGAATTTATCCGTTCCCAATATCAAGGCGGGAATAAAGCAAAAAGCACCGCCAAGTTCCATACAGCCGCCATGTATTATCATTAGGACTGCAGCTAATTTGTACTTTTTCATAAATTGTGTACTCCTCCGTCAAATTCTTATTTATCGTTC
Organism: Clostridia bacterium; assembly: GCA_017504545.1. Classification (GTDB taxonomy): domain Bacteria; phylum Bacillota; class Clostridia; order Oscillospirales; family CAG-272; genus HGM12713. The sequence goes on from JAFVRA010000090.1 coordinate 8,741, forward strand.
TATTTTATTGCCAGTTTCGCATTTGTATTACAAAAGGCTTCGGGCAAAGCCCATACCCCTGAAGTTGCGCGCATCCTAAGGCTCCCTTGTGTAAAGGGAGCTGTCGCGTTAGCGACTGAGGGATTGTTTCCTGCTATTTTGGGCTTTTTTACAATCCCTCCGTCAGCCTTCGGCTGCCACCTCCCTTTACACAAGGGAGGCTTTTTGTTAGTCCCATTATAACA
>JAFVRA010000091.1 GCA_017504545.1 Clostridia bacterium
GCAGATGACTATCGATGAAAAGATAGGTCAGCTCGTAGAGCTTAACGCAGAATTTTTTATAAAGAGCGCCTCTGAGGTGACGGGCCCTGCGACCTCGTTTGGCTTTAGCGAGGAGGGGCTTTCGAGTATCGGAAGCACGCTCAATTTCAACGGTGCTCGCGAGATGCGCGCAATTCAGGCAAAGCATCTTGAAAACGATAGAAACAAGATACCCATGCTCTTTGCAATGGACGTTATCCATGGCTATAAAACGCTCTATCCCATTCCGCTCTCACTCGGCTGCTCGTTTGATCCCGAGCTTGTGAAGGAATGCTGCTCTATGGCGGCGGCAGAGGCGTCTGCCGCGGGCGTTCAGCTCACCTTTGCGCCTATGCTCGACTTTTGCAGAGAGCCGAGATGGGGCAGAGTTATGGAGACCTGCGGCGAGGACGCTTATCTCAACAGCGTGATGGGCGTGGCGCAGGTAAAGGGATATCAGGGCGATGACCTCTCGGAAGAGGGAAATATAGCCGCAAGCGTCAAGCATCTGGCGGCTTACGGCGGCGCTGAGGGCGGCAGAGATTACAACACGGTGGAGCTCTCGGAGCATATCCTTCGCGAGTTCTATCTCCCTGCCTACAAGGCGTGCATAGATGCGGGCGCAAAGCTCGTAATGCCCTCGTTCAACAATCTCGGCGGAGTTCCCGCAACTGCAAATCCTTGGATAATGAAGAAGATCCTTCGCGAAGAGTGGGGCTACGACGGACTTGTCGTGAGCGACTACGCGGCTCTGCGCGAGCTTATGAACCACGGAGTTACGGGAAGCCTTAAGGAGAGTGCCGAGGTGGCGTTCAGAAACGAATGTGACGTAGAGATGATGTCGGGCGCTTACTATAAGCACCTGCACGAGCTTATCGACGAGGGCGTCTTCAGCGAGGACGAGCTTGACAGAAGCGTTATGCGAATGCTTGAGCTCAAGGCTGAGCTCGGACTCTTCGACGACCCTTATCACAAGGCGTCCGAGGAGAAGGAGCGCGAGCTTTTCTATTGCGAGAAGCACCGCGAGATAGCACGCCGCGCGGCTGAGGAGTCGGCGGTGCTGCTTAAGAATAACGGCGTTCTGCCTCTGTCGGATAAGATAAAAAAGATAGCCGTCATCGGTCCGTTCAGAGATACGGGCGCTATCAACGGCTTCTGGACCTGCTGTGGTGACAAAAATTACGCGATCACCGTTACCGAGGGAATAAGAGAAATTCTACCCGAGGCTGAGATAGTCGGCGCTGACGGTGTCAGCGCGAAGCTCGGCGAGAGCTCTACCGACGGCATCGACGAGGCGGTAAGGCTTGCAGAGAGCGTAGAGGCGGTAGTGCTTTGCGTGGGCGAGGCGCAGGATTATATCGGTGAAGCGAGATGCATTGCTGATATTACGCTGAGCGCACCTCAGCGTGAGCTTGTAAGACGCGTGTGCGAGGCAAATCCAAATACTGCAGTATTGCTCTTCAACGGCAGACCGATAGTGCTGACGGGTATTGCCGATACAGCCCCCGCGATGCTTGAGATGTTCTTCCCGGGCACAGAGGGCGGCAGAGCGGCGGCGAACCTGCTCTTCGGCAGGGTAAATCCCTCGGGCAAGCTGTCTATGAGCTTCCCGAAGCACGTCGGACAGATCCCCGTCTACTACAACCGTACTATGACGGGACGCCCAAAGAAACGTGGAGACGACGTCTTTGAGGGCTACACCTCAAGCTATATGGACTGCGGCATACTTCCGCTCTATTTCTTCGGAGAGGGACTTTCGTACACGAAGTTCGTCTATGAGGAGATGTCGCTTGACAGACGGGAGATGGGCGAGAGCGACACTCTGACGGTAAGCGTTACGGTAAGAAATGCAGGCGAGAGGGCAGGCAAGGAGGTAGTTCAGCTCTATCTTCGCGACCTCGTTTCCTCGACTGTTCGACCCGTGCAGGAGCTTATCGCCTTTGAGAAGATAGCTCTTGAGGCAGGCGAGATAAGAACGGTGCGCTTTGAGATAAGCGAGCCGATGCTCAGACTCTGGAATTTTGAGAATAAGTTCGTTTCGGAAAAGGGCGACTTCCTCGTTTCTGTCGGATATGACGATCATATGCATTTTTCCGAGAAATTCACTCTTGTGAAATAAAAAGCGTTGCGGATTGCGAGGCTTCTCATAAAGATGTTTACAAATTGTAGGGACCGGCGTCCTCGACGGTCCGCCATACATAAAAATCGGCAGAGAACTTGTTTTCTCTGCCGATTTGTGTTATAATGGGACTAACAGAAAGCCTCCCTTGTGTAAAGGGAGGTGGCAGCCGAAGGCTGACGGAGGGATTGGTTCTTTTATTAATTAAAGTATCAATGCACGAACTCAAAGAGTTCGTGACGCGTCGCAAGCGACGCTACAATCCCTCAGTCGCTAACGCGACAGCTCCCTTTACACAAGGGAGCCTTGGGATACGCGCAACCTTAGGGGTATGGGCTTTGCCCGAAGCCTTTGTAATATAAAGGCGAAACTTGAGATAAACAGAACGATAAATAAGAATTTGACGGAGAGAAAATGGATTACTACAAGCAAATATTCAAACGAAAGTCCTTTCATATATTCAAAAATACTGATACGCTGACCGAGGGCGAAGTTCAAGGACTAAAAGAC
>JAFVRA010000092.1 GCA_017504545.1 Clostridia bacterium
CCGGTCAAAAACATAGTCGCCTTGAACGCTAAATCGCATTCAATTCTCCTTGTTTTTTCCGTTGATCGCACTCGCTTTATCGCCCACCGGGCGCGCTCCTGCTCCAACCAAAAAGAAAACGCCGCTTAAGAGAATTTCGCTCGTTGCGACGAGCGACCGCCGTTTCGCCGGCGGCTCTCGCCAAGCTTTTTAAAAAAAGCTTGAGCAAAAACTTTGCACGCGTGGTGCCGTTCTTACTCAAGCTTTTCCTTCATTAAAGTTCTTTTGGTTCTTTTCTTTCAAGAAAAGAACAAGAAAAATCCTAACCCTAACTAACTTCTACTTCTCTTCCGCGTATCTGATAAATCTTGCGAGAATATCGGCGGTGCTTCCGCGTGTAAGCTTTTCAAGGGGTGAGACTCCCGTCTCGGTGGCATCAAGGACTCCCATCTCTACCATCGCATAGACCGACGACTGCGCCCATGTGGGTATCTCGCCATCATCTGCGATCACGGGCTTCATCGTTGGCGTTGCCGCACCGAGCATACTGCCGAGCATCACCGCCGCCTCGGCGCGCGTAATGCTTATTGACGGCTCAAAGCAGAGCCTTCCGTTCTCATCGGCACTTCCCTTGATATATCCAAGCTCGTAGGCAGTCGCGATATATCGCTTCATATCGCTCGGTATCTCGGCGTCGTCAGAAAAGACCGTGCTGCTCACATTTGCAATATCGGTGATCCCTGCCGCGTTCATAGCCATAACCACGAACTCTGCGCGACTGACCTCACGCTCGGGGTAAAAATAGAGCGCACCTCCGACCTGCGTGCCGCCCATTATTCCCCTCTCAGTCATCGCGAGCGCGGAATTCTGGTGTTGAGACTCAACGAGATCAACGTATTTCTCTGACATCTCCGAGCGCTTTATCTCAAGCGAGACCTCGCGCGCGGCACTGTAATTACCGAAGCGGTCTATAGCAACGTAGGTAAAGGAATCCTTGCCCGTCGCGTTCTCGTAAGGGATATATCTGTAGGTGCCAAGCGCACTGTCCTCAATAATAAGCACACCCTTTTCGGGATACGAGACGACCTCTATCCTCGTCTCGTCGCCGTCGGGATCGTAGCAAGGAAGCTTCCCAAAACAGCTCACGTCCTCGTAGGTGCTGACCTCAACTGCCGTCAGGGGTGCGTAGGCAAGCGTGGGGGCATAGTTCTTCTCTTTTAGCGAGTAGAGCTTGCAGGTCATCTCGTAGGGCAGCTCGTTGACCTTGAACTTGAACTGCGAGCTGTTGACAGCCTCGCTTGAGGAAAAGGTCATCAGAGAAAGACTTGCCGCGCTGAGCGTCTGCTCACCCGTGATCACCGACGAGCCCACGCGAAGCTCTCCGTCGCTTATGGGCGGAAGCTCGGTTATAGTAACGCTGCTCACGCTCTCAATATTCATCACTCTCGCAAAATCATCTGCGCTGAAGCTGATGTTCTCTCCCACAAGCGCCGCCTTTGCCATTCCGCCACTCTCGGCAAGTATGCTCATCGCGGGCGAGAGGAGCGCGGTCTCCTTTGGCTCATCGCTCGGCTCGGAGCAGGAAGTAAGCGTGGCGCAAATCAACAGGATCAGCGCAAGCGCAAGACAGGCAAGGCGCGACGTCCTCGGGTATCGTTTCGTTCTTATCATAGATATTCCTCCTGATTTTTTCTTCTATCACAATTCTATATTTCAGTCAGTATAAATATGACAAAAGCGCCCGACAGGTGCAAGATTTTTTAGAAAAGTACTTTCTTTTATCCATTAAATAGTGTATAATAGAGTAAAGTCAGAAAGGGGGAGAGCCTATGGACAGAAAAATATGCTGCTTTACGGGACACAGACACATTCCGCACGATATTATCCTGCACCTGCCCGAGAAGCTCGATTCCCTTATCGACGAGCTTATCGCGAGCGGCTACCGCGAGTTCAGATGCGGCGGAGCGCAAGGCTTTGACACCATCGCCGCGCTCAAGGTGCTTGAGAAAAAGAAGACCTTTGGCGAGGAGATAAAGCTCTGCCTGTATCTTCCCTGTAAAGATCAGACGCGCGGCTGGAGCGAGAGCGCCAAGCGCGCATATTCGATGGTCCTCGAGCGAGCAGATAGTGTCTCATACGCCGCAGAAGCCTATAACAGCGGCTGTATGCACGCGAGAAACCGCGCCCTCGTTGACGGTAGCGACCTCTGCGTCGCCTTTTGCCTCTCGTCAAGCGGCGGCACAGCCTATACTCTGCTCTACGCCAAAAAGCAAGGCGTGCCCGTGAGAATACTCTGAAAGGTTAGTTTGTGTTAGGCTATTTCTTGTTCTTTTCTTGAAAGAAAACCTGCCGCAAGCAGCGACGATGTTTTGCGTTTTTGCAAGCAAAATGCAAAGAAATTTTTATAAACAGCGGGAGGATAATATCCTCCCCTACAAATAAAAAGAATGTCCGTAGGGGAGGCGTTTCGCCTCCCGTTTGTTTTACGCCAAATTGGCGGGAGGGGAGACCCCTCCCCTACAGGCATTAGATTAAGGAAACCACCAAATCTGTAGGGGTGTTCATTGAACGCCCGCTCAAAACGCAATGATACCTTTATAAATGACGGACGACCAATGGTCGCCCCTACAACCAAAATAACAAATATCGCACAAACCCGTAGGGGCAGGCGTAGCGTAGCGACGCGAGCGTAATGAATGACAACACGGTGTGTTGTCAGAACGTGAGCGCGACCGAGCCGCAGCGAGACCCCCGACTGCCAGTGCAAAACGCAATGCTATTTTTATAAATGGCGGGAGGATAATATCCTCCCCTACAAATGAATTTTAGGAC
>JAFVRA010000093.1 GCA_017504545.1 Clostridia bacterium
ATCGCCAATTTCGCCTTTGTAATACAAAGGCAGAGGACAAAGCCCATACCCCTAAAGATGAACGAGCGTGTTCGAAGGCTCCCTTGTGTAAAGGGAGCTGTCGCTTTAGCGACTGAGGGATTGTAGCGTCGCTTGCGACGCGTCACGAACTCTTTGAGTTCGTGCATTGATACTTTAATTAATAACAGAACCAATCCCTCCGTCAGCCTTCGGCTGCCACCTCCCTTTACACAAGGGAGGCATTTCGTTAACCCCATTATATCACAAATCGGCAGAGAAAACAATATCTCTGCCGAAAATTATGTGTCGCGGACCGTCGAGGACGCCGGTCCCTACAATTTGAAAACATCCTTATGAGAACGCTCCTAATGTATCCGTTTTTTATTCGGTCTCTTTAAGAAAATTGCCGTAGAGCTTTTCTTGGAGCGCGGCGACGAGGTCAGGTGCTCCGCCTCCCACGCTCTGACCGTCAATTTCTCGCACAGGACGGAATTGCGCGCCTGAGGTGACTATAACGACCTCGGCGGCGTTCATCATCTCCTCCAGCGTAAAGTTCTCTTCAATGCAGGGAATTCCAAGCTCGGCACAGGCTCTTATCATGTGTGCTCTCGTTACGCCCGGCAGGATAAGCTTATCGGCAGGTGCTGTCTGCACGGCGCCGTCCTTACGGATGATGCAGAGATTTGAGTGCGCGCACTCGGTGACCATACCGTCTCTGTGGAAGATAGCCTCGTCCGCTCCCGCGTCTTTTGCGGCGATAGACGCCATAACGGTGGGGAGAAGATTGAGCGTCTTCATATTGCAATGGAAAAATCTCGTGTCGGGGAAGGTGATCAGCTTCGCGCGCTCGTAAGGCGGCATCATTACCTTCTCGCGGATTGTAACCCAGATATTCGCCGTAAGCTCGCTTTGCGGCGCGTGCGAGCGCATCTCGGTGCCTCGCGAGACCTGCCAATATATAAGCTGATCGGGAGAGTCCACCTTCAAGGAAAGCTCGTAGAGGAGCGAGGCGAATTCGTCCTTCCTGATCGGCATATTATATCCGAGCATAGCGGCGCTGTCGTACATCCTATCAAGATGCTCGGAGAGGGCATATATCTTGTGATTTCGCGCATAAGCTACCTCAAAGATACCGTCTCCGAAGAAGCACGCGCGGTCGTTCATCGGGACGTACATATTTTCAATTCTATCGTATTTACCGTTATAATATCCAAGGTCCTTCATTTGCCCGTGCTATCCTTTCAACTAATCGAAGGCTTATCTGTAGAAGCCGATTATATTATATCATATTAACGCCGCCCGTGTCAATATTACAAGAAGGGAAGAATTTGAATTCTTTGAAAATAATTATTATTTGTGATATTTGCCACTTGAAAAAGGGGCGTAAAAATGTTATAATAATTTAGTAGAGAAATGATTTTTACGAAAGGAGAACCGAATTGAAGGCATCGGGTAGAACCATACTCAAGGAAAAGATAAACGAGTCGCTCGCATCCGTGCTTCCCGTAAGCGCGATAGTGCTGATACTCATAATATCAATAGCACCCGTTGATGCACCGATACTCCTTTCTTTTCTTATCGGAGCTGTGATGCTTATTCTCGGAATGGGACTTTTCACGCTTGGGGCTGAGACGGCTATGATGCCTATGGGCGAATACGTGGGCTCGAGAATAACCAAAACGAAGAAGCTCTGGCTCATCGTTCTGGTCTCCTTGTTCGTGGGCGTTATGATAACTATGTCAGAGCCTGATCTTCAGGTGCTTGCAAATCAGATATCGAGCATTCCGTCAATGACTCTCATTCTTTCGGTCGCCATCGGCGTGGGAATCATGCTCGTGATCGCAATGCTCAGAATAGTATTCAACGTGCGACTGAAGTATCTGCTTCTCGGATTTTATGCGATAGTATTCATTCTCGCCATCTTCGTTCCCGAAAGCTTTCTTTCAATATCCTTTGACTCGGGCGGAGTTACCACGGGACCTATGACAGTTCCGTTTATTATGTCTCTCGGCGTGGGCGTTGCGTCCATCAGAGCCGACGGAGACACCGACAGCTTCGGTCTTATCGCGCTCTGCTCGGTTGGCCCGATACTTTCGGTAATGATACTCGGAATACTCAACGGAGTTGACAGTGTTACTCCCGAGGCGTATATTATTCCTACGCTTACGACCTCAAGGGAGATATTCTGGAGCTTCGTTTCAATGATCCCTCACTACGCCTACGAGGTGCTTATAGCAATCGCGCCTATCGTGGTATTCTTCCTTATATTTCGCGCGTTTACGGGCGGAATAGGAAGCGACGGACTTGGAAAGATACTCGTCGGCGTTCTTTATACATTCGTAGGACTTACGCTCTTCCTTACGGGCGTTAACGTCGGATTTATGCCGCTCGGTAATCTCTTGGGCTCAACTATCGCAAATTCAGCGCTCAAGTGGCTCATAATACCGATAGGTATGATAATAGGATATTTCATAGTTACCGCAGAGCCTGCGGTACACGTGCTTACCAAGCAGGTCGAGGACGAGACCTCGGGAACTATTCCCGCAAAGGTGCTCTCGCTTGCACTTTCCGTGGGCGTTGCAATTTCGGTAGGAATTGCGATGCTTCGCGTGCTTACGGGAATACCGATACTTTACGTGCTTATTCCCGGATACGCCATAGCGCTTATACTCAGCTTCTTCGTGCCCGACGTGTTCACGTCTATCGCGTTTGACTCGGGCGGAGTTGCCTCAGGACCTATGACTGCGACCTTCCTTCTGCCCTTTGCGGTTGGAGCTTGCGCGTCGGTTGGCGGAAATATCGCAGAGGACGCCTTTGGCGTCGTTGCGATGGTAGCGATGACTCCTCTTATCGCTATTCAGATACTCGGACTCGTTTATAAGCTCAGAAGAGCTTCTGCTCATAAGCATAACGAAAGAGTTGAGGATACTATTAAGACTGATAACGACGGACAGGTGGTTATAGATTTTGACAGTATCGCTGCAGACGGCACCGATGAGGTTGCCGTTGGAGCGGCTAAGAGCGAGACGAGCGATCTTGACGACGATATAATAGACCTTTGAGAAAGGAGAGAATAGTATGAATGGACTTTACCTGCTTATGACTATCGTTCGACGGACTGACGCCGCCGAATACGAAGCCTTCTTCCGTTCCAACGAAATTTCCGTGACCTACAGTGCAAACTGCAACGGAACGGCTCACGCAAAGACCTTAGCGCTTCTTGGAATAGAAAAGAACGAAAAAACGCTGCTCCTCTCCTTCGTTAGTGAGGACCTTCTTCCAACCGTTTTGAAAGGACTTACGAGGGATATGAAGATAGACCTGCCTGATAGAGGCATCGCGGTCGCGGTGGCGTTGTCGGGAATTGGCGGCGCGAGAGCGCTTGAGTATTTCACGGCAGGACAGACGATGGAAAATGACGGTGTTGATACAAAGCAGAGGGAGGAAAGAGCTATGCAAAGCACACACGAGCTTATAATCGCTATATACGAAAAGGGGTACACCGATCTCGTTATGGACGCGGCACGTGCTGCGGGCGCTGCGGGCGGTACTACCATAAGAGCAAAGGGAACCGGAGCGGGAGCAGAGAAATTCTTCGGACTCTCACTTGCAGAGGAGAAGGAGATAGTTCTCATCGTTTCGGATACCGAAAAGAAGAAGGACATTATGAAGGGTATCATGCAGGGCGCAGGAATAGAGACTAAGGCACACGCTCTCGTATTCTCTCTCCCCGTTACAGATACCGCGGGATTCAGATTTTCCGACACGGTAGATAAGGACTAATACAAGATTGTTATCCTGAAAGGAGGACCTATGAGCTATCAGATCATTACTATAAGCAGAGAATTCGGCAGCGGCGGACGAACTATAGGACGCGAGGTGGCAGAACGCCTCGGAATACCCTGCTACGATCAGGAGATAATAGAAAAGATCGCAGAGGAAAGCGGATTTTCAAAGGAATATATTGAAGATAAGGGCGAGTACGCCAATCACAAGAGCTGGTTTGCGAATGCTTTTGCCTCAAGTGGCACAAGCCATTCCGCTTCAAATCAGGACTACCTTTGGGTGCTCCAGAGAAGAGTGATATGCGATCTTGCTTCAAAGGGACCTTGCGTTATCATAGGTCGCTGCGCCGACTATATTCTCGAGAAGGACTATAAGTGCCTTAAGGTATTTATACACGCCGATATGGAGAAGAGAAAGCAGCATATTCTCGAGCATTACGGCGAGCGCAAGGAATCTCCCGAAAAGCGCCTTAAGGATAAGGATAAGAAGCGCGAGACCTATTATAAGTATTATACCGACACCGAGTGGGGCGTGGCTAAAAACTACCATATCTCGCTTGACAGCGGCGCGCTCGGCGCAGAGCGATGCGTTGAGATAATCACAGAGATATATAAGCAGGCTCAGGAATGAAGAGCTTAGGCGTATATCTGCATATTCCGTTCTGCATCAAAAAATGCAACTATTGCGACTTTTGCTCGTTTCCCGACAGAAGCGGCGAGAGGATGTATGAATACACCAAGGAGCTTATCCGCAGAATGAGGGTGTTTGCCGCAGAGCACTCTGATTATAGGGTTGACACCGTCTATTTCGGCGGCGGAACGCCCACGCTTCTCCCGAGCGAGTGCTTCGGAGCTATAATGAGCGCGCTTTACGAGTGCTTTGAGGTTACGGACGGCGCTGAGATAAGCGTTGAATGTAACCCCGCAACGATAGATCGCGAGGGACTTGCATCACTCAGAGCGATTGGGATAAACCGTTTAAGCATTGGACTTCAGAGTGCAAACGAAAACGAGCTGAAGGCGCTCGGTCGCTTGCATAGCTTTGAGGATTTTTGCCGATGCTATTCCGACGCGAGAGAAGCAGGCTTTGACAATATCAGCGTAGATCTTATGTACGGTATCCCAGAGCAGACTCTTGAGAGCTTTGAGAATACGCTTCGCCGCGTTGCAGAGCTTTCACCCGAGCATATCTCTGCCTACGGGCTGAAGATAGAGGACGGCACGGTGTTTGGTAGGATCAGAGAGTCGCTGATACTTCCCGACGAGGACGAAGAGGCAGAGATGTATCTTCTCTGCAAGTCTGTTCTTCGGGAGCACGGCTACTCGCGCTACGAAATAAGCAACTTTTCAAGAGAGGGCAGAGAATCAAGGCACAATCTGCGCTATTGGCGCCTTGACGATAATATCGGCTTTGGCGTTGCCGCACATTCGCTTATAGACGGCGAGCGCTTTGGCAACTCAAGGGATATAGACGCTTTTCTTCGCGGAGAGGATATAGTCGAGGAGCGCTCATCTGTTTCGGCAGAAGAAAGAGTGAGAGAATACGTAATGCTCGGCCTCAGACTCGAGCACGGAATATCGGCAGACGAATATCGCGCGATCTCGGGAAGAGAGATGCAGGAGGATATGCCAAAAATGCGTGGATTTATCGATTCAGGCTTTCTGCTTGAGAAAAACGGGCGTATATGCTTTAGCGACAAGGGATTTTTCGTCAGCAACGCCATTCTTTCAGAGCTTCTTTACTGAAAAATCAAAAAGGTGTTGACAAGACGTAAAATACATTGTAAAATATAATCAATAATTAATTTCTGACAAGGAGAATTTTTAAAATGAGCGAAGAAAATAAGAACATTAACGAAGAGGTCGAGGAGACTGAGATATTCACTCTCACCGACGAGGACGGTAACGAGATAGAGTTTGAGGTTATCGGTGAGTGCGAGAAGGACGGTCAGCGTTATTTTGCAATGATCCCCGTAGATGACCCCGATGCATCTGACGACGTTTGCGAGTACGTTATCCTTAAGCTCGCTATGGACGGCGAGGAGGAAGTTCTCATCACGGTTGACGATGACGACGAGCTTGACGATATTGCAGACTACTTTGACGATCTTTTCTCTTCTGAGGTAGATTACGACAACTGATAAGCTTTGTCAATAATGCCGTAGATTCTCATATATCAAGACCGAAAATGCGGAATATTCCGCGCGTCCTCTGATTACAATAATAGTACGGCACTGAAAAATTGAAATTTTCCTGCTTAGTTCGTGATAATCGGTTATAAAGAGCCACATTACTTTAAAGGAGCCTGAAACAGAGTTCGAGCGTGGTTTGCAGACCTCCCTCCCATTGCCTTGATTGACTTGTCTCAACGCTTTGGCGAGGACGTTGGGAGCAGTAAAGCGCGAGATAGGGCACCACCTTGCTGCGCAGGGTCTCTCTCCTCCGGTTACACGGCTCGGCGGGGTTACTTACGAAAGAGAAAAACAAAAATAAGGATACGGTTAGCAAATGCCGCCGCTGACGTGCGATAGCGAAAGGGAGAGCGATCTCCCCGATAAAGACGCTGGCACTTGGCGGCGGCAATTTTTTAAGGCTTGACGGAGGTAAAAATGTCTATCAGATTTATAAAGGATACTCAGCAATTTGTTATAAATACGAAAAATACTACTTACGCCTTTGCGATACACCGTGACAGGTATCTCTGCCACACGTATTACGGCAAACGAGTAAGATCGGCGGCACTTCCCGAGAAAAGACTCAAGATGTACTCCTTTGCGCCCTACATCGCGGAGTACGGTGAGAAGGAATCCCCCGATATATTTATGCAGGAATGCTCCTTCTACGGCTCGGGCGATTTCAGAGCGAATTCTCTGAGACTCTGCTCGGCTGACGGGACGGGAGTTACCGATTTCGTGTATAGCTCCTACCGCATATTCAAGGGTAGACGCGAGCTTGACGGACTCCCCGCAGGTCGCGCGGATGAACATACGCAGACGCTTGAGATAACTATGACCGACTCTGTCAGCGGCTGTAAGCTTATGCTTTATTACACCGTATTTGCCGAGAACGATATTATCAGCAGATATATGGTTATAGAAAACCTCGGCGAGCATAGCGTGAGAATAGATAAATGTATGCCTCTCACTCTCGATCTCCCTCGCTCAGATCTCGATATGATCTCGCTCTACGGAAGACATAACCACGAGGTCAATTTACAGCGAGTGCCTCTCCACCACGGCGTTCAGTCGGTAGGCTCGAGAAGAGGCGCTACCTCACATCAGTACAATCCCTTTATCGCGCTCTGCGACAGTAAGGCGACCGAAGAGAAGGGCGAGGCTTACGGATTTAATTTCGTATATTCCGGCTCTTTTCTTGACGAGGTAGAGGTCGATCAGACGAACGGAACGCGCGTTCTTATCGGTCTTGGAAGCGAATGCTTCTCCTACACGCTCGGCGTAGGTGAGAGCTTCTGCTCTCCCGAGGCGGTAATGACCTATTCGGCAAACGGCATTGGACAGATGTCAAGAAATTTCCACGGATTTATAAGAAATAATATCATGCCGCCCGTCTCTTTAGAGCCTCACCCCGTGGTGCTCAACACCTGGGAAGCCTGCTACTTCCGCATAAACGAGGAGATACTCCTCGATTTCGCGAGAGAAGCAAAAAAGACAGGCTTTGATATGCTCGTAATGGACGACGGTTGGTTCGGGAAGAGAAATAACGATCGCGCGGGCCTTGGAGATTGGTTTGAGAACCGCGAGAAATTCCCCGACGGACTTGCGAGCTTTGTGAAAAAGGTCAAGGCAGAGGGTATAAAGTTCGGTATATGGGTAGAGCCCGAGATGGTCAACCCCGATTCCGACCTCTACCGCGCGCATCCCGAATGGGCGCTCAGAGTTGAGGGCAGAGAGCCGCTCCGCTCACGCCATCAGTTCGTGCTTGATATGGCAAACGACGAGGTCGTTGAATATCTTATGGAGATGTTTGACAAGACATTTGAGGGAATCGATATAGACTACTTCAAGTGGGATATGAACAGACACATGAGCAACGTCGGCTCGTCGGTGCTTGCTCCCGAAAGACAGGGCGAGGCGCACTTCAGATATATGAAGGGCGTTTATAAGCTGCTCTCGTGGTTCGGAAAGCGCTTTCCCAATGCGGTCATCGAGACCTGCTCGGGCGGCGGCGGAAGATACGATATTGGTATGATGCAGTACGGAATTCAGATATGGACGAGCGACAACACCAATCCCTACGACCGCACCTATATTCAGGCGTCGGCAATGATGGGATACCCTGCCGCAACTATGTCCTGCCACGTTTCCGACCCCCACGGAGATCTTAAGTCGCTTGACTATCGCTACAAGGTAGCTCTCGGCGGTATGCTTGGATATGAGCTGAACATCCTCAAGATGAGTGACGAGATCAAGGAGACAATCGCGCGCCAGATAGCAGAGTACAAGAGCTTTGACTCGCTTGCGCGACTTGGCGACTACCATTCTCTCGCACTCCCCACGAAGTACGGCTACTCGGCTTACTATTATGTAAACGCCGACAGAAGCGAGATACTGCTCAGCGTTATTGAGAAGAAGGACTGCAAGAAGGGAAGCACCAAGCTCTTAAAGATCCGCGAAGCGATAGCCGACGCAATCTACACCGACAAGAGAAGCGGCAAGCAGTATAGCGGCGAGACTCTCAGACGCGGAATATCGGTAGAGCTTAGCGGCGAGCCCGACAGCGCTACCTTAATGTACCTCCAGAGAGAAATATAATAACACCTACTTTTCAGGCTACGACTGCTGTTGTAGCCTGATTTTTGTTTAAATTAAATAAAAACGCATTGATAAAAATATGCAAAACAGAGAATAATAAAAAATCATTAAACTCCTATTGACAATCACTTGACCATATGGTATAATCATATTGTGCTAAGCAGAGAATTTAAATGCCAGCAGAGAGGAGTTAAAAATGAAGCTGCCCAAGGACGTAGCCAATTACGTAAGAAAAAAGGTAATAAAGTGCGTTGCGATATTTTCCGTATTGGAAATTATTGCTCTCTTGACAGTCGTACTCTCGTGGAAATACTTTGCTGCCGAGACTAATCCCGTTTTTCATACGATATTTATCTTAGTGCTGTGTGTAACACCGTTTCTCGTGACTAAATTTCCTTGGTCGATCATCGACAAGTCCTGGAACGGAATTGTCACCGAGGTTTACGTTAAGGATGAAATGGGAAGCTATACAGCCTTCAAGGGCGGTCAGCCCCGTCCTTATCCCAAATACGTTATATACCTGAAGGTAAAAACGGATAGCGGAGAAGAGAAGCGCATAGCAGTAAGGGAATTCGGACTTCGCGTTCACGTAGCCTTCCCCGTACCAAACGAGGGAGACGTTACCAAGCACGTGGACGAGTATTCGGTGGGCGACAGAGTCTATCATTTCTACGGCTTGAAGCACTACTATATTGAAAAGCAAAGCTTTGACATGGTTGAATGTGTCGTATGTGGAACTCAGAATCATAAGGACCGCGACGATTGTATAGAATGTGGACATTCAATAGTAAAATAAGGAGGTGAATATATGCCCAAAACCTTTCCGGGAACGACGATAGAGGTAACGACAATAGAAAAGGGAAGCTCAAAAAAGCTTTTCGACGGAATATTTGCGGCAGGAGGAATAACACTTTCACAGGTCTCGATAATGACGGGACTTGAGCCGTATCTCATTCAGAATTGGGTGAAGCGAGGATTTCTCTCGTCACCCCAGAAGAGAATGTATTCCAAGGAGCAGTTTGCGAGGATAATCATAATAAATATGCTTCGCGAGGCGCTTCAGATAGAGAAGATATGTGAGCTTATGAAAATAATCGGAGGCGTGCTTGACGACCCCGAGGACGATATGATAAGCGACGACGAGCTTTATCACAGATACGTCGATATGATTGCCGATGATACCTTAAGTATATCGGATATGCAGTCGATAGAAAATGCGGCAAAGCAGGCGAGCGAGGATTTCAGAGAACGTTTTCCTCACTCCAAAGACAAGCTTGTCAAAATACTCGAGGTAATGCTTTACGCACACTCTGCGGCAACTCTGAGAAAGAGAGCAGAGGAAACCTTTTCGACACTACAATAACACTTAATACAGAAAGGAAGAAACAGTTATGTTTGATTGGTGGAATTCATTAGAGCTTGCGACACAGATATTTTACTGTATCGCCATACCCTCTACTCTTATCCTGCTTGTGCAGACCGTGCTTACCTTTATGGGCATAGGCGACGGCGTGGATGCCGATGCGGACGTTGACGTTGACGTTGACGTTGACGTTGATGTTGACGTTGATGCAGACGCGGCGGATGGCGTTTTCGGTGATAATGATGCTCACGAGGCTCCCGACGCAGAGGGCATAGAAGGACTCCGTCTTTTTACCTTCCGCGGAATAGTTGCATTCTTGGTGGTGCTCGGCTGGGTTGGCGTTGCTATGAGTGCTTCCGGCGTGGCTATCTACGTTACTATCCCCGTAGCTCTCGTATGCGGCTTTGCGATGATGCTCTCGCTCGCTCTTATTTTCAGAGCGGTAATGAAGCTTCGCAACGACGGTAATACCGACAACCGCAACGCCGTTGGAACGGCAGGTAAGGTTCAGCTCACTATTCCCCCCGCTCGCACGGGAGAGGGAAAGGTGCACGTAATGCTTCAGGGCTCTTACGTTGAGAGAAGCGCCGTGACCGACGACGAGGAGGCTATCCCCACGGGAAGCGAAGTGATCGTGGTGGGAGTAAGCGGACAGACAGACCTTATAGTCAAGAGAAAATAATTTTGAATTAATTTATTAAAATTAATATAAAACAACAGGAGGAATTTTTATGACACCCGAAATCATTATTCTTATTTGTGCGGTTGCACTCGTTCTGATGACCTTTATCATCTGGGTATGCTCCAGATATAAGAAGTGTCCTTCCGATAAGATCATGGTAGTTTACGGTTCTATCGGTAAGAATAAGGACGGCACAAACCGTAGCGCTAAGTGTATCCACGGTGGCGCTGAGTTCGTAGTTCCCGTGTTCCAGTCCTACGCGTATCTCGATCTGACACCTATCTCCATTCAGGTTGACCTCAAGAACGCGCTCTCCAGACAGAACATCCGTATCGACGTTCCCTCAAGATTTACCGTAGGTATCTCCACCGAGCCCGGCGTAATGCAGAACGCCGCTGAGCGTTTGCTCGGACTCCAGCTCTCCGAGATACAGGAGCTTTCCAAGGATATCATTTTCGGTCAGCTCAGACTTATCATCGCAACGATGGATATCGAGGAGATCAACACCGACCGCGATAAGTTCCTCGCGGCAGTAAGCAGCAATGTTGAGACAGAGCTTAAGAAGATCGGTCTTCGTCTTATCAACGTAAACGTAACCGATATCAGCGACGAGTCGGGATATATCGCGGCTCTCGGTAAGGAAGCGGCTGCAAAGGCTATCAACGACGCTAAGAAGAGCGTAGCAGAGCAGGATAGAGACGGTTCTATCGGTGAAGCTAACGCGAGAATGGAAGAGAGAATCAAGGTCTCCGAGGCTAACTCTGTTGCTATTCAGGGTGAAAACGAGGCTAAGATGAAGATCGCTATGTCCGAGGCGGCTCTTAAGGAAAAAGAGGCAGAGGCTCTCAAGATCGCTACCACCGCAGAAAAGATCCAGGCTGCTCGCGCACTCGAGGAATCCTATGCGGCTGAGCGTGCGGCTGAAGAAGCAAGACGCGCTAAGGAGCAGGCTACTCTTGAGGCGGACATCATCGTTCGCGCTGAGGCTAAGAAGAAGGAAATGGAGCTTGCTGCTGAGGCAGAGGCTGAGCAGATGCGTAGACGCGCACAGGGTGAAGCAGACGCTATTTACGCTAAGATGGCGGCTGAGGCACGAGGCGTTGAAGAAGTTCTTAAGAAGCAGGCTGCAGGTTTTGCTGAGATCATTCAGTCTGCAGGCGGCGATTCCAACGCTGCTCTCCAGCTCCTCATCGCTGATAAGCTTGAGGATCTCATGAAGGTACAGGTAGACGCTATCAAGAACATCAAGATAGACAAGGTTACAGTTTGGGACGGCGGTCAGAACGCAGACGGCAAGACCTCTACTGCAAACTTTATCTCGGGTATGATGAAGTCCGTACCTCCGCTTGACGAGGTGTTCAACCTTGCAGGCATGCAGCTTCCCACACTCCTCGGCAAGAAGGTAGAGGACGGCTCGTCCGATACCTCCGCGGCTGAATAAGTATTTTAATAATCGAAAAACGGATAAATGAAAAGCGCCACCAAGTCTTTGTACTTGGTGGCGCTTGATCTTATTGTATAGGTGTTAAACCCTCTCAGGCGTCTTCGCCGCCAGCTCTCCCAAAGGGCGAGCCTTTTTGTTAGGTGCGATATAGCCGAAGAGAGTCGAACGCATACGCCCTGCGGCGAGCAATTTTTGTATCTTTCGCCAAATCTCGTCTTGCAAGATCGGCATCTTGCTTCTACTCACTTTGACTAAATCCATCAAAAATTTCAACGCCGGAGGGTGCTTTGCAGTTTTGAGTGAACAAATATTTTGCAGATGCAAAGAGAAAATGCGC
>JAFVRA010000094.1 GCA_017504545.1 Clostridia bacterium
ATCCAGAAGATCGTTGCTGAGTCGGGCGCTAAGGTCGACATCAACGACGAGGGTATCATCTGCATCGCTGCTACCAACGGTGAGTGCGCTGCTAGGGCTAAGGCTATGATCGACGCTATCGTATTCGAGCCTGAGGTAGGCGCTACCTACAGCGGCACGGTAGTAAAGATACTCGCAAGCAAGGATAAGCCCAACGAGGACGTAGGATGCTTCGTAGAGTACGCTCCCGGCAAGAAGGTATGGTTCATATCTCCAAGATCACTAACCGCAGGATCAACAAGGTAACCGATGCAGGTATCGACGTTGGCTCGGCTGTTAAGGTCAAGTATATGGGACTCGATAAGAAGGGCCGTATGGACTTCTCTATCAAGGACGCTGAATAATTTCAAAGTAAAAAGCCTCAGCCGACGCAGAGTCGGTTGGGGCTTATATAAACCTTTTTTCTCAAAATATTAAATTTACAGGAGGATGACCGATGAAATTCTTGTCGGAGCTGTTTGAAGGCGGCACCAACGCAACGCAAAAGAAGAAAAAAGTAACCTTTTACTGCATCTGCGTAACACTTGCACTCATAGCCGTTATGCTGCTTATTCTGGCGGCGTTTGGCGTATCTCAGCTCATATCAGATCTTGCAGAGGCCGACGTGCAGAGCGAGCCTGACGTTCAGGTCTCGATAGGAGCGACCGAGACGATCACTCTTGACGCCGCGTCGATACATTCGGGCAACCTCCTTATCCTTGATAACGCTCATCGCTATCAGGGCGATCCCGAGACGGTCATAATCCGCGCTTACGAGGGACGTCCCAAGACTCAGACGGGCTCAAACGTGTACTCAATAGTCTCCCGTGGAGTCAGCGAGGAACTTGATTTCAGAGGTACGTCCGAGGCTGTGAATGCGCTCAATCTTATGATGGCAGATTTCTACGCCGCAAAGGCAGACGACAATCTTTGCATCACGAGAGCCTACACGCTTGCCTCGAAGGACACCACCGATGCTCCCTTCACTGCGGCTACTACCTTCGAGCTTGAGTATTACTACGAATATCCCGGCGAGATACGCGGCATATACGGAGTTGAAAAGTACGATTGGATATACGTCAACGCCTACAAGTACGGCTTCGTCAACATAGACGACCCCGCCGCGTCAGAGGATGGCGGCTCAGGCATTTTCAGATACGTTGGTGTCGCGCACGCTACTTACATGAAGACCAAGAAGCTCTCGCTCCCTGCGTATCTTGAGCAGCTTCGCACAGCCACTCCCGACGCTCCTCTGCTGACCAAGATAGGAAAGATAACCTACGCTTCCTACTACCTTTCCGCAGACGGCGAGCACCTCGTGCCTGCCGAGCACGAATATACCGTCAGCGGTAACAACACCGACGGATACATAGTGACCGCGAGCATAACCAAGACCGTCGCTAAGGCTACAGACGGCTGAGCGGCTTAAATAAGAAAATTAAAAAGGGCTACCCCTCATCCCGAAACCGAGATGAAGGATAGCCCTTTTGACTTTGCAGGCGCCGGATTAACACCTGCACAAGTCCAATTCCGCGCCCGCAAAGGAGAGAGGCACAGAATTTAGGCAGAATTATATAATACGAAGATTATAACACAAAATCTTCCATAAATCAAGCATAAATGCAAAATTTATCCTTGAAATTTTTAACAAACTTTGAGTAGGTATTCTGTATAATTTGACAAATATACAGACTTTTGCATTTTTTAATGCATAATCGCGCATAATAATTCAAAACATGCGCGGAGGCTTTCGTTTTGAAAATCGCAAAAAATACGTCTGATGTAATATTTATTTTTCTTATTTTTATAATGATCGTCGGAATGGGTACAGGCATCGCTCTGAAGCCTCAAAAAAGCTTTTCTGAGCGTGAGAACAGGTCTCTCGAGGTCTTTCCAGAGCCCTCGGTAAACTCGGTATTATCGGGCGAATTTTCCCGCCAGCTTAGCTCCTTTTATTCGGATCAGCTTCCGCTCCGTGAGGAGCTTGGATATATCTACGCGCTCTCGGAGCTTTCACTTGGAAAGCGAGAGTGCAACGGCGTTTTTGTGTGCGACCGAAGCACCCTCGTACAGCTACCGTCAAAAAGCTCGCGAGAGCGTGAGATATTAAAAAATAATCTTATATCCGCCAAAGAGCTGCAGCAAAGGCACAACGCCGTATGCTTCTGGGCTCCTCGCTCGTCAGACGTATTCGAGGGGCAGCTGCCCCAAGTCCTGCACGGGCTGAGCGCCGAAGCGCGGGAGAGTGCCGACTGCCAACTTACCGCGAGGATGCTTGATCTCATCTCAGAGAGTGAAGATCCCTCGGAGTACTACTATCGCACCGATCATCACTGGACCACCAAGGGCGCCTACACAGCATACAGGCTGCTTGCGCGCGAGCTTGGCTACGAGCCTTACGACGAAGACTTTTTCAGAAAAGAGACGGTTGCGACGGATTTCCTCGGAACTTCATTTTCGAGAAGCTCACTACCGAAAGATATGACAGTACCCGATCTCCTGACGCTTTACAGATATGACGGCGACGATAGCGCCGTAGTTGCGGATAAAACGACGGGAGTTGCCCAACAGGGACTGTACGAGCGCTCCGCACTTGATAGGTATGATAAATACCGGATCTTTCTTGGCGGAAATCACGCTCATCTTTCAATAGAATTACTCCCCGAAAATCAAGAAACGCGTGAGAAGCTGCTCATCGTAAAGGATAGCTTTGCGAATTCGCTTATTCCCTTTCTCGCTCTTCACTTCGATCTGGAAGTAATCGACCCTCGCTACGCCACGGTGTCTCAGATGAGAGAGCTCTGTGAGCAAGAGGAGTTTGGCAGAACACTCGTTCTTTGCTCGCTTGACACCCTCTCAACTGAGCGCACCGTCGGTAGATTTTTGGATATTATAGATTAAATTTTACAGTAAGGGATCATGCTCCCCACACTACCGCGCAGGTACCGTTCCAATACTTGTGCCAGCCTGACGGTCTTTCGGTGTGCGAGGTATAAACAGTGAGATAGTGACAGGAATCAAAGGCGTTCTGACCTATCGTGCTGACTCCGCTCGGGATAACGATCGAGTGCTCGGTGTGGGCGTTTGCGCCCATACTGATGAATGCATCTGCACCTATAGAGGTAAGCGTTGAGGGGAGAGCTATTTCGGTAAGCATATAAGAGTATACAAAGCTGCCGTCCCCGATAACCTCAAGTCCCTCGTGCAATACTACCCTTTTCAAGGAATCGCAGTTATAAAAGGCGTAATTGCTTATAACGCGCACACCTGC
>JAFVRA010000095.1 GCA_017504545.1 Clostridia bacterium
CCTTCAGCATGATTTCCTCCGCGCTTGCCTTGATGTTATTCATCTCGGAAACCCACCGGAGCATATTGCGAGCTTTCAAATCCTCGTCAATACCTCTTTCGGTAGCAAGACGGGAAATAATGCTATCAAGCATTTCATTTGCTTCAAGGTCGATTTCATGTAACCGAGCATTCAATGTGCCTTCGGTCAGCAGAGTGGTGTACCTTCCGCGACGGTGTTGTTTGATATAGTTAAGATAAAACTGCCCGTACTTGCCAATCTGATAATTGGTTTGTTCGGGCAGTTCAAGTTCGGGAACGAGACGCCCATTTTCTTCACGATAGGTTCCACCAAGTGTTTCATACAATGTTTTCATTACAGTATCTCCATTCAAATTATTATTTGCGATATACTGTATCGATTGTCTTTACCACTTATTTTTGAAACCTTCGTTATGGGGTCTCGTCATTTGGGCGGCGTTTCTTTATTTCTTAAGCTCGTGCTCAAACCAAACGAGTCCGAGGCTGAACGCCTCAAAGAGTCCTTGCTTGGTTCCCTGACGGAATATCTTACTCTGATTCTTAGGATCTACTACCTGAATGATGATATTATCGGGCAGGTCCTTTCCGTCCACCTTCTTGTAGGACATTATCTCAAGGATAAGTATGCACTTGCCCTCCATATCGCCGTAGCAAATAGTGTCGCCCTCGCGAACGAGCGGCAATCCCTTATATTCAAGGTACTTTCCGCTGACCAGCTCTCTTACGTCTGCCATATCTATATATCTCCTCTCTGTTTATCGCTTTTTATCTTATATATTATACCACCCTTAAACTCAAAAGTCAACATCTTTTTTGAAGAGCCGGCAAAAAAGCGTTTTCAAGAGAAAATCAACAAAAAAACGGGCTGCCGAAGCAGCCCGTTAAAGATTATACGTTTTTGATAACGTTCCAAAGCTTAAAGTCTTAAAAATTTACTCCGTCTTTTCCGAAGAAACAATTTTATTTTCATCAATTGTGGATATCGTGAGTGACTTAAGAAGCGTATCGGTTTGAATATTGTCAATATCTGAAGAGTAATAGGTTATCGATGCAGCTATTCCGTCTATTATCGCCCACCACTCGATATAATCCCCTTCGTAAGTGGGATGCTTATCTCTGATTTCGGACAAAAGCGTTACTCTCTTATCGCTGCTCTCCATAGGTTGGGAGATCAACGAGTTTTCCTTGGACGCTGTCTCGGTTACGTATGCTACGGGATCTTCTGCGTAGCTTAGCTGCAACAAATAGGTGATGCGCACCCAATCTCCGTTTTCAGCCTCCGTGGTAACGTAAAATATTTTGTTTGGTTTGGAGCTCTCGTGATAAGAAGCCCAAGTAATATCTCCATCGATCATCATAACGTAAGGAATAGAATCTATTACATCTAAAAAAGTTGAAATATCTTCAATGGTATAACCCTGCATCAGAATATTTTCTAACTTTTCTTCGTCCTTAGAGTATAGTAGATCTCGTATCTCTGAAAGTTCTTCGCGTGAACGAACAGATATGCTCTTTTCCCCGGGCGCTTCGTTATAAACATCTGTATTTTCCGTTAAGTCATTCGAAGCTTTGCTTTGATCCATGGCGATGCTGCCATCAGTATCCGCGTTATCAACAGGAACGTTACATCCGAAAAGGGATGTACTAATAACGATTAAGACTAATAATATACAAATAATTTTTTTCATAAAGCATTTCTCCTTTCTAAGATCCTCTTAATGATGGTCATTTAAATGCTTCGCGATACCATAAGGATGTGTATTGCTCATACAATCATTGCAGTATATGTTATTTAAATTGCCGTGTTGTAATTTATCTGCCAAATCGGTCACAAATACCTCACTTGACATTACACAAGTCGGTTCGTTGGTACGATCCAAGTCACAATACCAGCAATTACCTCCCGGGTTACTACAGTTACCAACAGGGTCCTTGTAGCAATAATGGTCAACTGCACCCAAATGATGAGAGGTTTCATGTAGCAAAGTGCGTATTCGTTTGGTAGAGATTTCATATTCTGATCTGTTCGTATAATCAGAACGTACTACGCCATCAATGGTCATTACAATGGTATTACTTCCATTGTTAAAAACAGGAATCCCTGATTCTAACTTGTGCCCTGTCCATATAACTCTTGCAGTTGTTGCATTACCGGTGCCATATTTAGAAATTATATCATTTCTTAAAAGCTCGCGAGTCTTATGAGTCGCGCAGGACGCAATAGAATTGTAATCATGGACACATAAATCTGCGCTTGACTCAAATAGTTTTGTGGAGTAACTCACTTTTACGTTAAACAGTTCCGATAATATGGCGGAGCAGACCTCTTGATAATCTTCAATGTCAGATGATACGTTGAAAAATCGATCTACATATCCAAAGTCGCAATAATGTCGAATAGCAACGTGATACTGGTAATTGATATCGATCAAATTCCATTTGTCCGTGCCATCATTCTGCGCAGACTGTATTTCAAGATCTTGGTCAGCATCATCATATAATGGTCCTGCTACCAAAAAACAATTTGAATTGCTCTTAGGTGAAATTTTATACGAGCCATCCGACTGTTTAATAAATCGCCACTGCTGGGTATTAGCGCCGGTGTAGGTCGTTTGTGTGACAATATCATTGTTATATCCTGTTGGAGCAGTAAGAACCTTGTCGCTATATACCGACTCTATCTTGTAATATCCGTTACCCACGCTTATGATATACCACCGCAATGACCAATACTTATTGTATTCGTGAAGCTCAATAATTTCGCCTTCGCCTGTCATAGTATTGTTATTGTTTATATGTATGTATTTTTTGTCGTATTTAACGTTATTGAACAACCAAATTCCCGAAAAATCTTCGTCAGCTGCAGATGCATCCAATGATGTAACAGGAATCGAGACAACGATCATAACAAGCGATATAAAAATCGAAAACATGCGATAATATGATTTTTTGTACTTGAATTTTTTCATTTTCTTTCTCCTTATTTGAATTTGTTTGCTAACTTACAATTCAAAAAGGCATATAGGATAGCGCCTATATAAGCATACAGGAATATATCCTATATGCCGAGAGAAATACACAGAAGTGGAAAATTTCTGCCG
This sequence comes from Clostridia bacterium, assembly GCA_017504545.1. GTDB lineage: Bacteria > Bacillota > Clostridia > Oscillospirales > CAG-272 > HGM12713. The sequence goes on from JAFVRA010000095.1 coordinate 3,122, forward strand.
CAAAGACACGAATCAAACAAATTGTCAGTCATTTACAGAAGCCTCCTTGACTATAAAATAAGAAATGCAAAATATAAACATCTCTCACAATATATAAACAAGAAAAATATGCCTTTCGTTACACCTTTATTCGTTTATTTACAATTTGTTTACAAATTCGTCTGCTTTTTTATGCAAAAAGCCGCTATCAAGGTAAAAGACCGAGATAGCGGCGTTTCTTTTGACTTTTTTGCGGTAATATTTACCTTGCAGATTTATTATATCACAATTTATTTAAATTGTCAACAGTGTGGGGATTTTTTGGAAGCTTGCACAATGCAGGATAATAATTTTTGTATAGCTTTAATCATCAAGATCACGGTAAAACTACGTTTTGATGTTTATTCTATATACGCTCCGCGCTTCATATACTCTCCGCTTGAGTTCGGCTGCATTTTTGCAAGCGTGAATATCGCGTCAAGGCGGCGTGCGGCAAGGGCTTGTGCGCTATCGGCGGGCATGTCAGCAGGCTTAGTAACTACCGTAATTCCGCCGCTCTTACGATTAGCCGCAAGCAGCTCTCTGCCCTTTGAATTTGCGGCAAGAAGCGTGGTGTATTCGGGAAGCTCTCCGAGAAGCTCGCGCGTGACCTCTGTCATCGAGAAAAGAAGCGCGCGGCGCAGCTTCGCGTCGGTATATCTCTTGGTTGAAAGCTTTTCTTCAAGCTCCTCAAGGCTCGCGCACTCGTGAGCAAGCGTGCATATACGGTTGACAATACCCCCCTCGGTCTCGGCAAAGTCCGAAAAATCACTCGGCGAGCGAAGTCTGAAATAGGTCAGAATGGCGCGTGAGAGCTGATACACGTCGCACATCTCACCCTCAAAATAAGCCTTCTCGTACACGCTGTACGCATCACGCGGCATATACTTTGCGCTGTCCTCAAAGCCAAACTCCTGCCACATTTTTCTGATAGCAGTCGCCGACGGGTACTGCGACGAGCCGAGCTCGGTATCATTATAATCCGCACCCTCTCGTCTGATCGTGTGCATCTCCAAAGGCACTCCGAGATCGCACGCGGCGCGGATGTATTCTATTCCGAGGATATCGTTTGAGGAAAACTCGGGACAGCCGCGCTCCTTGAGCATTGAGAAGTAGCAGCCAGCCGCCCTCTCTCCGCTCTCTATCCGTCTGCGGTACTCCTCGCGGAAGTCCTCGCTCCTTGCCAAAGAAGCGGCGTTCTTCAGCGCATCTATATCTCCGCACTCCGAGCCAAAGATCAGATCGGTGCATATCTGCGAGGCGAGGTACACGCCCGCGCGAGCAAAATACTCCGCACTCGCGGCGCTCCACGGGAACGGAAGCTCAAGCACGAGATCGACTCCCGCTCTTGTCGCCGCCTCGGCTCTTAAGTACTTATCAAGCGCCGCAAGCTCGCCTCTCTGAACGGCGTTTCCGCTCATTATCGCCACCACGGCGTCGGCGCCCATCTCGCGAGCCGCCGCCACTATGCGCGCGTGCCCCGTATGAAAGGGATTAAATTCACTTATTATTCCGTAAATCTTCATTCTATTTTTCCTTTTTTGACGAATATTATTAAATATTATTGAAAATCCTATTGAAAAATTTCAGAAATTGTAGTATAATTTCATTTGTAATATTTTATTCTATGGAGGATTTTGAAAAATGAATATACTTGTTGTAAATGCAGGTTCAAGCTCACTCAAGTATCAGCTTATCGACACCGAGACCGAGGTCGTATCCGCTAAGGGCGTTTGCGAAAGAATCGGTGGCGAGGGCTCAAGTATCACCCACAAGCAGCTCCTTAAGGACATCAAGGTAGTTAAGGAAGCTCCCATGAAGGATCACTCCGCAGCTATGCAGCTCGTAGTTGACGCGCTTACTGATAAGGAGATCGGTTGCATCTCGGATATGAACGAGATCCAGGCTATCGGACACCGCGTTGTCCACGGCGGCGCTTACTTCTCCGAGTCTATCCTTATGACAGACGAAGTTCTCGCTAAGCTTGAGAAGTGTAAGGCTTTCGCACCTCTTCACACAGTTGCTCACCTTATGGGTATCAAGGGCTGTCTTGAGATCATGCCCGGCAAGCCCCAAGTCCTCGTATTTGACACCGCTTTCCATCAGACAATGGCTCCCGAGGCTTACGTTTACCCCCTGCCCTACGAGTACTACGAGAAGTACGGCATCCGTCGCTACGGCGCACACGGCACTTCCCACCGCTTCGTAAGCGCAGAGATGGCAAAGGTTCTCGGCAAGCCTATCGAGGAGACCAAGATCGTAACCTGCCATATCGGTAACGGCTCTTCTATCTCCGCAGTTAAGGGTGGAAAGGTTATGGACACCTCCATGGGATTCACTCCCCTTGCAGGCGTTGAGATGGGTACACGTTGCGGAGACATCGACCCCGCTATCGTAACTTACATCATGGAAGCAGAGGGACTTACCACTGCTGAAATGGACAACCTTATGAACAAGAAGTCGGGCTTCCTCGGCGTTTCGGGATTCTCCTCCGACTCCCGTGACCTTGAGAACGCTATCGCCGCAGGTCCTTCCGATCCTAACTACGAGAGATCTAACCTTGCAGTTAACATACTCACCCACGGCATCAAGAAGTACATCGGCGCTTACGCGGCTATTATGAACGGTCTTGACGCGGTAGTATTCACCGCAGGTATCGGTGAGAACAACCCCCACCTCCGCGAGCTCGTTTGCGAGAACATGGAATACCTCGGAATCAAGTTTGACAAGGCTGCAAACGACGCCGCTCCTCACGTTTCCGAGAACACCAAGATCTCTGCTGACGATTCCGCAGTAGCAGTTTACGTTCTTCCCACCAACGAGGAGCTCGTTATCGCAAGAGACACCGCTGCTATCGTTGCTTCTCTTTGATCCTTTATTTAATTGTACCACAACTCTACGTTAATTGCAAGAATAAGGAGTAATTTATTATGAGAGAAATCAAATTTGCTCTTCTCGGATTTGGCGGAATAGCACAGTCGCACAAGCACGGCTACGACATTCTCAAGAACGAAGGCTTCCCCGTCAAGCTCGTCGCTATCTGCGACATAGACGAAAATCAGTTTCACGCAAAGCAGGAGATCAACCTCGGCGCATCCGTAAGAAGCGACCTTGAGGGCATCAATCTCTATACAAGCGTTGACGATATGCTCGCAAACGAGGACTTTGAGGTCGTCGACATCTGTCTTCCCTCTTATATGCACAAGGAATACGCTATCAAGATGATGCGCGCAGGCAAGCACGTTCAGTCTGAGAAGCCTATGGCTCTCTCGCACGCTGACTGTGAGGAGATGCTCGCTGTCGCAAAGGAATGCGACAAGAAGCTTATGATAGGTCAGTGCCTGCACTTTGAGGCAGGATACGAATATCTCAAGAAGTGTGTTGACGAGGGCACATTCGGCAAGCTTCGCACCCTCTCCTTCGAGCGTCTGGGCGGACTTCCCAACTGGGGATTTGAGCTTTGGTATCAGGACATAAACAAGAGCGGCGGTTGCCCGTTTGACCTTCATATCCACGACGTAGATATGGCAAATTACGTTCTCGGTCTTCCTAAGACCGTCTCGTCCGTGGCTCAGACTGCCGAAATGCCTCTTCAGTACGTAAATACGCGTATGACCTACGGCGACGGAGCTCTCGTATTCGCTACTGCTTCCTGGGACGAAGCAAGCAACACCGGCTTCAGAATGGCGTACAGAGCGCGCTTTGAGAAGGCTTCTCTCATTTACAACGGCGGATCAGTAAAGGTCTGCTGTGACGACGGAACCGAGCCCTACGAGGCTGAGGGCACTCGCTCGGGCGAGCGCAAGGACAGAATGGCTGAGGAGATCCGCGCGATAGCTCTTGCTGTTGGCGATCCCGACTACGTCAACACTGTCAACGACCCGAGATGTGCCGCAGGCTCTATCTACCTCACTGAGAAGATCATCGAGAGCGCACGTAAGAACGGCGAGACAGTAGTTCTTTGATTACAGGAGAGAAATATGAGCAACAGAATAGGCGCAATGGTCGGATATGACACCGACGTTGATATACTTGAAAAATTCCGCAAAAATCAGGAGCTTGGCATAAACTCCTGCCAGATATGCATCTGGAACGTAGATATCTTTAAGAGCGACGAGCACGCCGAGAAGATCAAGGCGGCTATCGCCGAGACCGGCATCAACGTTTCTTCTCTCTGGGCAGGCTGGACAGGTCCTTGCGAGTGGAATTTCACCGCAGGTCCCGACACCATAGGCCTCGTTCCCGTAGCCTACAGATTTACTCGTCTGGGAGAGCTTAAGAGCGCATCTGATTTTGCCGAGAAGATCGGTGTAAAGCAGGTGGTTACTCACGTTGGCTTTATCCCCGAGAATCCGAGCGCGACAGAGTTCAACGGAACTGTAGCCGCACTCCGCAATCTCTGCGGATATATGAAGAAAAAGGGACAGTATTTTCTCTTTGAAACAGGACAGGAGACTCCTATCACCCTGCTTCGCACTATCGAGGCTATCGGCACGGGAAATCTCGGTGTAAACCTTGACACCGCCAACCCCATTCTCTACGGTAAGGCAAATCCCGTTGACGCTCTTGACGTCTTCGGCAAGTACGTTATGGATACGCACATCAAGGACGGATTTTATCCCACTAACGGAATGTATCTCGGACACGAGGCGCGCGCAGGCGACGGCAAGGCTAACATCCCCGAGGTCGTAAGAAAGCTTATAGTTGAATACGGCTACGAGGGCCCCTTCACCATCGAGCGCGAGATCTCCGGCGAGCAGCAGACGGCAGATATAATCCACGCTAAGAAGCTCCTTGAGGACGCTATGGCTAAGATATAACCATATTAGTAATTTAATTTTAAACATAGGTCGGGAGAACTCCCGCCCTATGTTTTTTGTATAGCCTCGAACCAAAACTTTGTGTCATTTTTTGTTTATTTTACTTGACAACTATTGTTTTTTCGTGATATAATCAAAGCAATAGTTAAAAGGAGAAAATATTATGACGAAGGATCAGATTTATAACCGTTGTGTCAAAATATCTAATGAGCTGAGCCCCTCCGCCCACGAAGCTTACTCTCTGGCTCGAGAATGCCTGAGCGCGCGCTTTTTGTGGCGCCAGGATTGTGATAACTTTGAAAACAAGTGCAACTACGGAAATGCAGCAACCCAGCTTGAAAATTTCTGTATGGCTAACAAGCAAATTCGTTCAGAGGCAGAGGCGGCACTCCGTAAGATCAGTAGGCTTTTTCAAGAAGATGCGAGAGATCCTGCCACACGAGCGGAATTCAAAAATAGAGAAAAAGAAATAAAATGCGAGATCGAAGCTCTTAAAAATGCAAAAAACAAAAAGAACGGCAGAGATAGAAAGTTCTTCAAAATAATGAAGATCATTATGACCGTATCCATTCTTCTTGGAATTGCAGTTTTTGTAGCAAATCTTTTTCTTTTCGATATGACTCTTGCTATGCTTGCCTCAGATTGCCTTGTTGCCTTTGTAGTATCGCTCGTTATTATTATCGTAAAATCAAGTAACAACAAGAAAAAGATATCTGCTCTTGAATCCGAATTGCTCAATTTAGAGAAGAGTGAAAAGTGGAGTGAAGAACAGCGCCTTTGGGATGCTATTCGTGCCCGTGACTGTTATGAGCTTATCATTAGGGGTACTTGCGGTAGCTCTCTTGCGGATTTCAGATAATCAAGTAATAAATATAAAGAAATGAAAGGAGAATACATATGGCAACCGTATATTGTGCAAGATGCGTTTACTTGTTCCAGCGCGGCGGCGTTTGGTACTGCGGATGCACCACCAGCGATCTGTACGATAAATCAGTAGATCCTAATTGGGGAAAGTGCTGTAACTACTACAAGGAAAGATAATAAAAAGCAGACACACGAAATTCAGTGTGTCTGCTCTTTTTAATTTATGAAATTTTATAAAATAATTCTGTAGATCGCTGCCGCGTTGATCTTTCTTGCCTCGGTCTCGCTGATGGGGGCTGTGAAATAAGCCGACTTCCCGTCAAGCGTTGCAAGCGCGTTATCGCACTCGCCGTCAACTATCACAAGTCTCGGGCAAACGTAATCGTCGAGAGGCGCGATATCCTCCGCCTCAGCGCTCACCCAGCCGACAGGTGTGGGAGGAACGTCGCGCTTTGCGATAACGTCAACTATATCCGCAACTACTGCGCTCGCGGTGGGAAGCTTGCCTGCACCGGGGCCGTAGAACATTACGTCGCCAACCATATTAGCGTTGACGAGAATGCCGTTGAATACACCGTCAATTCTCGCAAGCGGATTGGACTCGGAAACTGCCATGGGAGACACGAATGCGAGAAGCTTTCTGTCTCTATCCTCAGCGTGTCCGATAAGCTTTATGGAATATCCGAGCGTCTGAGCAAGCTCAACGTCGCAAAGCGAGATATTCGTGATTCCCTCGGTTGAGATAGCCTCGGGAGACACGAGCTTGCCGCTTGCGATAGCGCCGAGAATTACGGTCTTTCTCGCCGCGTCCTTACCCTCAACGTCAGCCGCAGGATTTGCCTCGGCGTAGCCGAGTCTCTGCGCCTCGCCAAGCGCGTCAGCGAAGCTCTTGCCGTCGTCACGCATAGCAGTGAGTATATAGTTGGTAGTTCCGTTGAGAATTCCGTTGATGCTGTTTATCTTATTGGAAGCAAGGTCGGTCATCATAGGTCTTATGATCGGTATTCCACCGCCTACGCTCGCTTCAAACATATATCTGACGCCGTGAGCAGCCGCGATCTCGCAAAGCTCAACACCGAAGCTTGCAACCACCTCTTTATTGGAGGTTACGACACTCTTACCTGCCTCAAGGCACGCCTTGGTAAAATCGTACGCGGGGTGCGAGCCGCCCATCATCTCTGCAACTACGCTGACCTCGTCGTCCTCAAGTATCTTGTTGAAATCGTGTACCACGAGATCGCCAAAGGGGCTGTCGGGAAAATCGCGGAGATCAAGAATGTATTTTATCTTATATTCGCAGCCAAGTCTGCTCTCGATAAGCTTTTTGTTCTCTGTAAGTACCTCGGCGGTGCCGCTTCCGACGCATCCGAAGCCAAGTAATGCAATAGAAATCATGGTTTTTTCCTTCCTTCGCGGATATGATAGGTCTATTATATCATATTTTTCTGAGAATTACAAATACTTATTGAAATTTTTTTAAAAATATGTTAGAATATTATAGCAGATTTAAAAATTCCCCCTAAAGAAAGGATTTTCTTATGAGCTCCAACATCGGAAGTATGCGGAACGTCAAGATCTTCGTGCTTTATCTTCTTGAAAATATAAATTATCCGCTGGATTTCAGCACTATAAACGATATAGTTATGCAGACCGACTACGTGATGTACCTCGACTTTGCCGAGGGCTTTCACGAAATGGTCGATATGCACCTCATTGACAAGTTTGAGGAGGACGGTAAGGAGCTTTACCTCATTACCGACCGCGGCAGAGTGGTAGCGCGTGAGCTCAAGAGCGATCTGCTTGCGAGCGTGCTTGACAAGGCGCTGACTCAGGCGCTTCGCTATCTTGACTTCAAGAAGCGCAAGATCGTCGCAAGATGCACGGTTGAGAAGACAGATGACGGACGCTATCAGGTCACCTGCTCGTTTACCGAAAAGGGCTTGCCCATCTTCTCGCAGAGCCTCGTGGTAGACACCGAAAACCGCGCTGAGAGAATGAGAAACAACTTTTACGAGCGCCCCGAGGCGATATATCGCGGAGTCGTCGCGCTGATGGCAGGAAACGTGAACTATCTCTTCGATTAAAACCTACTGATAAAAAGCATAGCCGAGCGCTTTCGGCTATGCTTTTATGTATTTATCACCAAATGTAACGACTTTGGTTTGTGTAAAATGCCATACGGCGACAAATTTCGTGAAAATTTACAAAAATATTTTTAAAAACCCCCTTGACATTATACAATTTAATGATATAATAGATATTGGTGAAGTGTATAGAGGGGATAACTCTACCCTTTTGTAAATACACTTAAAGCTTTAACGGGTTGGTACAGGTATGAACGAAAAACAGTCAAATAGGGACGTAAGGAAATTGATCCTTGCTGTAAGAGGTGGCGATCAGAGCGCCTTTGATACCCTTCTCGATCAATACCGCCCGCTGATAGATGCCTCTGTCGCGCGATTCTCGTCTGACGAGTCCTTCTCGCTTTACTGCGAGGATCTCAAGCAGGAAGCGTCTGTCGTGTTCTATAATTCGATATTAGCTTATGACTTGGAGCAAAACGAGGTAGAGTTCGGGCTTTTCGCAAAGATCTGTATCTACAACGCCCTCGTTTCATTTTTAAGAGCACTAAAGCGGCGCTCTGCCGAGCCTGTGGCAGAGATTCCGCAAAATCTTATCACCGTTCAGGATTTTGAAGACCCTTCAGCAAGAATGCTGGAGCAGGAACGCCTCAAATCACTCTACGCCGTCATAAGAAAAAACCTTTCGGAGCTTGAATACAAGGTCTGGCAGCTTTACATCTCGGGGCGCTCTGCCGCTGAGATCGCCGCCCTTCTCTCCACCGACGAAAAGTCGGTAAACAATGCGATATACCGCATCCGAAAGAAGCTGAGAGCAGTTCTCAGATAAATTTGAATGATCAGGGTAACCTGTCAGATAGCCCACCGCAGAGAGTCATTACCTGACGGCACAGGGCAAAACAATTCCATCTTACAAAGTGAGGTAAAATCATGAACGAAGAAGTAGTAATGGCCGGAGTAGATGCAGGCGCAGAAGAGTTTGTTGACGAAACTCTGGTATGCAAGGAATGCGGAAATGAATTCGTATTCACCGCAGGAGAGCAGAAGTTCTACAAGGAAAAGGGCTTCATGAACAAGCCCAAGAGCTGCAAGCCTTGCCGCGATGCAAAGAAGAACGCAGGAAAAGCTCCGCGCGAATACTTCGAAACAACTTGTGCAAATTGCGGTGGCGTAGCTAAGGTTATCTTCCAGCCTTCCAACGACAGACCTGTATATTGCAGCGCTTGTTTTGAGGCTATGAAGAAGAACGCTCAGTAATCATATTTCTGAGACGCTCAAAAGAAAACGGAACGTACAAAAGTACGTTCCGTTTTCTTTTTATATTATCTATATCCGAGCTGCATCACACAGCTTTTTGTACTCCTCACAAGCACTTATCGGCGCAAGTATCTCTACACTGCCGCCAGATTGGAATACCCAGGAATAAAGACCGTCGTCGGCACTTGCCTTAACCGAGAATTCAAAATCCTCTTCTCTGTTTGAGGTAATGGTGATACCGCTTCCGAATCTGTCTATCACCTTATCCGCAAAGGCGTTATCAGCTCTCATTCTGAGCATAACGGGAGTAGAGCGCCCAAGCAATCTGCCAAGGCTTCCCTCGCGGCTCAGAGCCAAAAATTCGCTCTCTCCTTCCCTTTCCTCGCTCATAAGCTGAAGATCTATAAATCTATCCGCCCTGAGAGAAACGAGCTCGCGCATGGCGTGAAGATATACTATAACAGTAGGCACACCGCTGCTGAGGTCTATATACCACGGACTGAAATTAACGCGTTCACCGCCGAACTGCATAATTCTCTGCTTTCGCTCATTCCATTTGAAATAGCGACCGCGCATTTTTTTGTTTTCAATAATTCCCTTGCAGAAGAGCTCTATCGGTCCCATAGCAGAATCCTGCCGGTCAAACTCTCTCTCTTCCACGCTCTTTAAAAGAGCAAAAGCTGAAATTCCGTTCTGTGCGCACAAGCGCCCGATAAGAGATTCTCTCTCCTTATCCGAGAGAAGCGGCGAGCTATTTACCGCATCTCCAAAAAGCTTGAGCTCAGCCGCTGAAAGATCCCTGCTCGCGACGTAATATCTCACGCGTCTGTCGCGCTTTACGCGCACGTCAAGTCCAAACAGTCTCAACGTCTCAATATCGTCGTAGAGCGTTTTTCGCTCGGCGGTAATACCGTACTTAAGAAGCTCTGCCGAAATTTCCGGAAGAGTGAGACCGTGGCTCTCATCGGTAGCGCCGAGCATTATTCTATAAAGGTATAAAAGCTTCAGCTTTTGATTAGAACGCTTTGCCATAGTCCCTCCTCAATTTCGGCGATAACCGCTCGTCAGATATATTCTACCACAATTTGCCGCGGAAATCAAGCATAAACTTTGGCAGGAGCGCTCATATAAAAAATCATATTAACCGCAGATCAGACCGTAAACTACGATGCCGATGCAAAGCAGGATGCTTCCCGCAACAGACGCCATTGTGTATACCGAGCAGTTGCACTCCTTGCACGCCGCGCTCTCGCCGCTTACCTTATCTGTCAACTGTACTGTTTCTATTACCTGTCTGAGTTCTCTTGTCATTTTAATTCTCCTTTTCGGCGGATATTTTTCCTGCATTTTTTCAGGAATTCTCTTCCGCTTCGGTGAACACATTATATCACACATTATGTGTAATAAAACGGACAATGCTAATATTTTTTGAATTATTTTTCTGATTTTTGAAATATTTTCACATTATTTTTGATTTATTTCTATTTTTTATTCTTGTTTCGGAAATAAAATCAAAATCGGCTTGAAAGAAGGGTGTTTTCAGCCGATTGTGCAATATGAATAAAATTTATATTTTTTCTAAAAATTCTTTGTCGCCTATTTACAATCGCGCATATATATGGTATAATATCATTGGGGAGATAAAGATCCCCTAAAACGAAACTCAAGGAGGAACTACTATGAAGGTCAACATCATTGGCAGACAGATGAACGTATGGGATGATATGAAGAGTATCATCGAAACAAAGCTGAAGAAATTCGATAAGTATTTCAATGACGAATGCTCAGCCACAGCCACACTCAGCTGCAAGCACAACCAGAAATGCCTTGAAATTACCATAGTCGCCTCCGGCACGATTTTCCGGAGCGAAGTTGAGGACGAGACCTTCCGCAACGCGCTTGACAGAGCAGTCTATCTGATAGAGCGTCAGATCCGCAAGAACAAGACCCGTCTTGAGCGTAGGCTCAGAAGCGGCGCCTTTGAGGGCGGCATAATCGAAACGGGCGAGGATTTTGAGGAGGAGACAGAGTTCAATATCAGACGTAAGAGCTTCTCTATTAAGCCGATGTCGGTTGAAGAGGCAATTATGCAGATGAATCTTCTCGGACACGAGTTCTTTGTTTTCAGAGATGCGAAGAGCGAGGAGATATGCGTGGTCTACAAGAGACACGGAAACACCTACGGACTTATTGAGGATAAGCCTGAATAAGTCCCGAATATAAATAAAAACGGTTGCTTCGGCAACCGTTTTTTTACTTGACACAGGCGCGATTTAGAGGTATAATATATCTGTACCCTACGCATTATAAAGGAGCCTTATTATGAAGACCTTGATAGTATATGCATCCAAAAACGGCGCGTCGGCAGAGGCGTGTGAAATGCTTCGCGAGAGACTGAGTTCATTCTCCGAGGTTGACGTCTGCGACGTTCACTCATCTCTCCCCTCACCCGACGGCTACGACGTCCTTGTGGTCGGCGGCTCTATCAGAATGAACAAGCTTAGCCGCGCGCTGAAAAAATATATATCCGCAAATGCAAAAACCATCTCGTCGATGCCGAGCGCGGCGTTCATCTGCTGCGGTCTTACCGACGATTTTGACGATTACGTCACCACCGAGATACCGAGAAGCGCGAAATTCTCGCTCGGTGTGCATTGCTTTGGCGGTCAGCTTAAGCCCGAGAGAGCCAAGGGACTTGACAAGCCGATAATATTTATGATGCGCCAGAGCATTCTCACCCAAGACCCCGACAAATCCGACGGCGAGCGCCGTGAGCTGCCCGAGCTTTTCCCCGACACCATCTACGCTCTCGCCGAGAAGATAAAGCAGACGAGAAGAGTTTAGTTATTTTGCACAAAAAATTCCTTTTGAAATCTATCTTAATTTTTTCACCTTCAAAAAAATTTTGCTTGACAAACAAGAATTTGTGTGATATTATATATAGGTAGGCTAAAAAAGGAATACGACCCACTAGCTCAGATGGTAGAGCACTTGACTTTTAATCAAGGGGTCCGGAGTTCGAGTCTCCGGTGGGTCACCAGATCCCCCGAACAACTGTTCGGGGGACTTTTGTTTTTTTATAAGTATTTATTGACAAACGAATATTTGAGTGCTATAATTTACTTGTAGATAAGCATAGACAGAATCTACGTCTAAAGCAAACAAATTACTTTTAACGGAGGTTATCCTGATGGAAGACAAGACGATGAAGGGCCTTAACGACCTTTGTGACAAGACCGAGGTGTCGGTGGTTGACACTTCCAAAAAAATGAGAATAGGTATCATCGGATGCGGCTGGATCGCAGACGCTCATATGAACTCCTATCTCCGCCAGCCTGACGTTGAGATAGTCGCAGGCGCAGATCTCATTCCGGGCAAGGCTAAAGCCTTTATGGAAAAGCACGGCGTTACCGACGCTAAGACAGATTATGCATCTCACAAGGAAATGATCGAGGACAAGAGCCTTTGCCTCGATGCAGTTTCTATCTGTACATATAACCGCCAGCACGCTCAGCCTGCGATCGACGCGCTGAATGCAGGAATAAACGTGCTTCTTGAAAAGCCCTTTACGGTTACTCTCGACGAGGCTGTTGAGGTAGTCAAGGCTGAGAAGAAGAGCGGCAAGGTACTCTCTATAGGCTTCCAACCCAGAATGGACGCCAATATGAAGAAGATCAAGGAGATCGTTGAGTCGGGCGTTCTCGGCAAGATATACTACATCCAGACGGGTGGCGGACGCCGCCGCGGTATCCCTACCCCCTTCGGCACGTCCTTTATTGAGGACGAGACTGCGGGAATAGGCGCGCTTGGAGACATCGGATGCTACTCGCTCGATATGGTGCTCAACGCGCTCGGCTACCCGAAGCCTCTGACCGTATCGGGATACGTTTCCAATTTCTTCGGTACCGATCCCAACTACAGCGGCTACAGAAAGGACAAGGCTGCTGAATACGCATCCAAGTTCGGCGTTGACGATTTCGGCGCAGGCTTTATCCGTCTTGAAGGCGGCATAATTCTCGACTTCAGAATAGCTTGGGCTATGAACCTTGACACCCCCGGTGACACTATCATTATGGGAACCAAGGGCAGCCTCCGCATCCCCTCGACTGAGTGCTGGAACGGAACCACGGGCGGTCCTATGAAGATATACCACGAGGTTGCAGGCTCTCAGGTAGAGACGGAGATCCCGCTTATCAAAATGAAGGACGAGCTGTTTGATCTCAAGATCCGCACCTTCCTTGACGCTTGCAAGAACGGCACCGCCGCTCCCGTACCCTCAAGTCAGATACTCTACAATCAAGCTATCATCGACGGCATCTCCAAGTCTGCCGCTCTCGGTCACGAAATTGAGGTAGAGATACCCGAAATATAAGCTTTTGCGAGGATATTTATGATCTTATCATCTCAAAACGATAATCTCAGCGCTGCTCTCGGTCAGGAAGCCGCTATTGACATAATGAAGGAAGCGGGCTACGACGCTATAGATATGTCGCTGTTCTGTATGTCGAATGACAACGACGTATTCAATTCAAGCGCATACAAGTCCCGCACTCTTGAGATCGCCGCTTACGCCAAGGAAAAGGGTATTTATTTCAATCAGTCGCACGTTCCCTTCACTTTCAGGTGGAGCAATCCCAACGAGTACGAGGAGCGGTTTTTTCCGAGGCAGATACGCGGACTTGAGATAACCGCCCTGCTCGGCGCGAAGATAGCTATAGTTCATCCTATACATCATTATGAATACAAGGGCAACGAGGAGGCTCTCTTCGAGCAGAATATGAAGTTCTACCGCGAGCTTCTTCCCTACGCGAAAGAGTTCGACGTAAAGATAGCTCTTGAAAATATGTGGCAGGTCGATAGAAAGCGTAAATATAATAGCGACGACGTCTGCTCAAGGGCGACCGAGTTTGCGCGCTATATCGACGCGCTTGACGATGAGCATTTCGTGGCTTGTCTTGATCTTGGTCATTGCGGACTTATCGGCGAGGAGGCTGAGGACACTATCCGCATCCTCGGACACGATCGTCTTAAGGCTCTGCACGTTCACGACAACGATTACCGCAGCGATATGCACACGCTTCCCTTCCTCCAACATATGAATTGGGATGCGATAATGAAGGCGCTTGCCGACATAAGATACGACGGAGATCTCACCTTTGAGGCGGATAATTTCCTCTCGCATTTCCCCAACGACTTCAAGCCGCGCGCCGTGAAGTTTATGGTCGATACGGGCAGATATCTTATCGACATCTACGATAAGCATCTTGCAAATAGCTAAAAGCAAAAGGCTGATCACGCTGTGATCAGCCTTTTAATTATGTAATTTACTCTTCTATAGTAGGTATTACGGAAGAATTTCCGAAAACGACTATCTTGCCAAAGCGCACGCAGTAGCCCTTATCTCCGTATTTAGCGGCAACAAATCCGCTACGGTCTTCCTCATATACTTTTGCATCATCCTCAAGTGAAAACTCGTAAACGTACGCCCAGATCAAATTCTCAGACGTAGTATTTTTATCTATAAGGTGAACGACCTTAAGTATATCTCCCTCAAGCGTGAGCTTTTCTTTTATGGTAGCTATCTGATCTTTAGTATAGGTCTGCTTACTATAAACGTCATTGTCAAAGAATTTCAGCAGCTTATTTACCGTCAGCGCCTTTTTCTCAGTCGGTGCGGCTGTAGGAGCTTCTGTCGGAGCGTCTGTTTCGGGTGCATCGTCTTTTGCATTGCACGCCGCAAACGCGCATACGAGCATACAGGTCAAA
>JAFVRA010000096.1 GCA_017504545.1 Clostridia bacterium
AGGGGCGACCAGTGGTCGCCCGCGGGCGTTCAAAGAACGCCCCTACGGATTCAATGGTTGCTTTAAAATTCGTTTGTAGGGGAGGATATTATCCTCCCGTGTTTTATAAAAATATCATTTTTCCCCCTCATTTTCCACTTTTTTTGGCTCTTTTTCGAGGCGTGAAAAAAATTGTCGTATATATATAAATATTTGAAAGAAATGTGTTGCAAAAATAACGGAAATGTGGTATAATTATATAGGTATTATTAACGTGGTGAAGTGTTTGATTTTTTTGCCGCAAAGGCACTGTTTACGCCTCTTTAAAACGCTTTTTTTGCCACTTAAATATAGATTTTACGGCGCAAGCCGCGAAAGGAGAATTCAATGTCTTATCTCGACGAGATCTCGGATATATGGGAGCAGGTAAAAGAAGAGCTCTCACAAAAATATTCCCCATCTATGATGGATCTCTGGTTCAATCCCCTCACGGTCCATTCCTATGAAAACAACGTAATAATTCTCGCCACGAATTCTGAATTCAAATACAGCAAGGTCAAAGAGAAATATCTCTCGGAGATCAAGGACGCATTTGAAAGTTTCTTCGGCTTTGAGCAGGACGTGGATATAATTTTCACAGGCGAGCCCACGAGCCCCGAGAAGATACAAAAGCAGCTCGGCATCGGTGAATACAGCTATCTGCGAAACAAAGAGGCCGACGCTCCCGAGAAGGTTGCAGAGCCCGAAGCAGCTCCCGCCGCTGAGGCGCCTATCTCACATGCGGGAGTTCTGCCGATAGATTACAGCTTCCAGTACACCTTTGACAACTTCATCGTAGGAAGCTCAAACAAATTCGCTCACGCCGCTTGTACGGCAGTAGCGTCAAAGCCCGCAACAGACTACAATCCGCTCTTTATCTACGGCCCGTCGGGACTCGGAAAAACTCACCTTATGAGCGCTATCGTAAACGAGATAAAGCGCAAAAACCCCGCCGCGAGAGTAGTTTACATAAAGGGCGACGATTTCACAAATCAGATGATCGAGGCGCTCTCAAAGCAGGAGATGTACAAATTCCACGAGAAGTACCGCAACTGCGATATACTTCTCATCGACGACATACAGTTTATCGCAGGCAAGACCTCGACTCAGGAGGAATTCTTCCACACCTTCAACACTCTCTACGAGGAGCACAAGCAGATAGTTCTCTCGTCCGACCGTCCGCCTAAGGACATTCAGACGCTTGAGGACAGACTCAAGACGAGATTTGAATGGGGACTTATCGCCGACATTCAGCCGCCTGATCTTGAGCTGAGAATTGCTATCATCAAGAAAAAGGCAGAGCAGGTATCTATCACACTCTCGGACGAGGTGCTTACCTTCCTTGCTGAAAATCTCCGCTCGAATATCCGTCAGATAGAGGGTACTATCAAGAAGCTCAGCGCTATCGTATTCCTATCGGGCAGAACGATCACTATGGAGATAGCTGCATCCTGCCTGCAGGAGATCACAGGCGGAGTCGTTCCCGTTCAGGTCGTTGTGGATAAGATATTCTCTGCTATACACAATCGCTACGGAATTGAAAAGAAGGATCTTCTTAGCTCCAAGCGAACCAAGGACGTAGCCTACGCAAGACACGTTTGCATCTATCTCATTCGCGAGATAACCGAGATGTCCTATCCGAGCATCGGAAAGATGTTCAACCGCGACCATTCGACCATACTCGCGTCCTGCGATCTGATCGCAAAGAAGATAAATACCGATCCCGTTCTCTCGGTTGACGTCGCGGAGATGACAAAAGAGGTAAACGGCTGAAAATTACGGCTTTAACATACTTTCAAACAAGTTTTCCTACGACATTTCAACAGCTCCTGTGGAAACCTTGAACGCCATTTTATTTTTCAACATTTTGCTCTTTTTGACTTGATGAAAATTCAACATTTTCAAGCCGCGAGAGCTGTTGATACAAAGCTGACAGGGTGTTGAAAGACTCCCCCGTGAAAATGAGACAGATTGAGACTTTTTTCAAAGTTGAACGACATTTTGACACGGTGTGACACTTTTTAAGCAGTGCGAGTTTTCCACAGCCTTAAAAAAATCGACCTTTTTTGCATAAGGCGCCAAAAAAAGCGCCGATCGGTACTCGTGATCGGCGAGTGCCTGTTGAAAACTTCTGATAATTCCACAGGATATTATGACTCCGCTTAACAGAATTTCAGAAATTTTTCCTCTAAAAGCCCCTTGATTTTCAAGGCTCGCAAGACTTTTCCACAGTTTCCAAAGCCCCTAATAATACTATTACTACTAAAATATTTATAATTATTTTATTTATTTGTTTTTTTAAAAGGAGAACGCCATGAAGATAATATTCAATCGCACGACAGTGAGCGCAGCAGTTGCTCCCCTTATGTACGCAGTTTCAGGAAAATCTACTCTCTCGGCAGCAGACGGAATTCTCATAGAGGCAAGAATGCCGGATACCTGCGTCCTCACGACCTTCGATCTTGAAAAGGGCGTGAGAATATGCGTTGAAGCAAAGGTCATCGAGGAGGGCTCCTATATCATAAACGCGCAGAAGTTCAATCAGACGCTTCGCGTTATGGACGGTGAGGAGATCACGCTCACAGTCGACGAAAAGCTTGTCGCTTCTATCGTCAGCGGAAAGTCCTCTCACAAGATGATAGCTCTTCCCGCGTCCGACTTCCCCACTATTCCCGATCTCGTAAGCGACAGAAGCTTTATCATCTCGCAGAGCGTAGTCAAGAAGATGCTCTCGCAGGTGGCGTTTGCGATGGGAAATAACGATCAGAGACAGGTGCTCAACGGTACCTTTGTAAAGATAGACGACGATTCTATCACTACCGTAGCATGCGACAGCTTCAAGCTCGCTAAGTGCAGGAGACGCACCGAGCTTGCAAATAAGAACACGAACGGCAACGCGCATCTCGATTACGCGTTCATCGTTCCCTCAAAGACTGTCGCAGACCTTCAGAGACTTCTTGAGGACGACGATGAGGCGCTGACTCAGATCTACGTTACCAGAAAGCATATAGTATTCGTAATAGGCGAGATAACCTTCTTCTCGCGCTTGGTTGACGGTCAGTATATCGACTACAACAGAATAATAGTTACAAATCACCCCATAAACACTGTAGCAGACAAGGACGCGCTCCTCTCCTCTCTTGAGAGAGCCGCGCTTATCACCGAAGAAAAGATCGCGGGCAGCGTTCGCGCTCACGTTAAGCTCGATTTCTCCGAGGATATTCTTCGCATCTCGGCTATCTCGGCTGCGGGAAGCACCTACGACGAGGTTTCTATCGATCATACCGGCGGCGATCTCGTTATCGCATTCAACAACAGATTCCTTATCGACGGAGTCCGCTCCTGCGACAGTGACAGAATAAGAATGACCATGAGCACACCTCTCGGAAGCATGAACATCACTCCCGAGGAGAACGATTACGAGCAGAACGGCGCTGAAGAGCTGTTTATGCTCCTTCCCGTAAGGACCAAGGATCTTTAATTTATGTACTGTAAAAGAATATCGGTTGAGAGCTTTCGCAATATAGAGAGCTGCGAGGTCGAATTCTCACCCGGAGTGAATATCCTCTACGGAGATAACGCTCAAGGAAAGACCAATCTTATCGAAGCGATATTCTACGCCTCGGTCTGCAGAAGCTTCAGAGCCTCAAGTGTGAGTGAAATGATACGCTTCGGCAAGAAAAAGGCGCAGATCTCTATAGATTACAGAGACGCTCACAGAGATAACAACATAAAGATACAGCTTCTTGGCGATAACAAGAAGATAGCCGAGAAGAACCACCTGCGCGCCGAGAGAATGTCGGACATAATCGGCTCGTTCCGCGCGGTGCTCTTCTGCCCCGAGCATCTCTCGCTTATCAAGGACGGACCTTCCGAGCGCAGAAGCTATCTTGACATCGCCATCAGCCGTATATCGCAAAAATATATCCGCTCTCTGCAGAGATATTCCTACTTTCTAAAGCAGAGAAACACGCTAATAAAGAGCGCGTATAACGACAGAGGCAGCTTTGACGCGACGGTAGATCTCTGGAGCGAGAAGCTTGCCGAGGAAGCGGCGTATCTCTCGGGCGAGAGATACAAATTTATTTTGAGAATATCACCCTTCGTCAACGAGTTTTTAAATAAAATGACGGGCGAGAGGGAAAGCACCGAGCTTATCTATCGCGGCTCTGCGGGGCTTGAGGGAGATGAATATCTCGACTACGAGCTCGTAAAGGAGAGGTACCTGAGGCTCTTTTCATCCTCTCACGAGCGAGAAATCAGCGCAGGAGCGACTTTGTGGGGAATACACAAGGATGATATAGAGATAAAGCTAAACGGCAAAAACGCTCGAATTTTCGCCTCACAAGGACAACAGCGCTCGCTTGCTCTTGCTCTGAAGCTCGCTGAGGGCGAAATTTGCCGCGAGGAGTTCGGAGATTACCCGATTTTTCTGTTTGACGACGTTTTTTCTGAGTTAGATGACACAAGACGAGACTCACTGGTACTGTATGGCACTGATAAACAAGTTATAATAAGCACGTGCGAGGTAGAGGCGCTTAAAAAAATAAACGCGCAGAGACAAATACGGGTAGAAAACGGAAAATACACCGTTACCGCGTTAGACGAGGGAGAAGCGGAGAAAGGTGAAGAGTAAAAATGTTTTTACACGTAGGAAATAACAAAAATATAAGGCTGAGAAGCGTGGTCGGCATATTTGATATGGACAACGCCACTCTCTCGGCTGTGAGCAGAAAATTTCTGTCCTTGAAGCAGAGAGAGGGACTCGTGGAGTCGGCTATTGAGGAGATCCCTAAATCATTCGTGCTGTACAAGGACGGCGAGGAGTATAAGATATGCTTCTCACAGCTCTCGACTTCTGCTCTCAGGGGACGAATGAGAGAAAATTTATAAGGCTTTTGAAAATTATTATCAACTCCAAGGAAGAGGTTAAAAGTAATGGAAAACAACACTCATCAGGTCTATGATGAAAATCAAATACAGGTTCTTGAAGGACTTGAGGCTGTCCGTAAAAGACCCGGTATGTATATCGGTACTACCTCGATCAGAGGTCTCCACCATCTCGTTTACGAGATAGTAGATAACTCTATCGATGAGGCTCTTGCGGGATATTGCGATAAGATCACCGTAATTATCAACAAGGGTAACAGCATCACGGTCGAGGATAACGGCAGAGGAATACCTTCGGCTATCCACCCAAAGCAGGGTATCCCGACGCCCGAGGTGGTATATACCATTCTCCACGCGGGCGGAAAATTCGGCGGCGGCGGATATAAGATCGCGGGCGGTCTTCACGGCGTTGGCGCGTCGGTCGTAAACGCGCTCTCCGAGTGGGTAGAGCTTGACGACTGCTACGAGGGCAGAAGATATACCGAGAGATTTGAGCAGGGTAAGGTAGTCCGTCCCTTTAAGGACGAGGGCGAATGCCCCGAGCGCCCCCACGGCGTGCGCGTTACCTTCAAGCCCGACGCTACTATCTTTGAGGAGACGGTATTCGAGTACGAGATACTCGCAAACCGTATGCGCGAGCAGGCGTTTCTCAACGGCGGTATCAGAATAGTCCTTCGCGACGAAAGACCTGAGGACCCCGAGGAATACATCGAAAACGAATTTCACTTTGAGGGCGGTATCCGCAGCTTCGTAAGCTACCTCAACGAGCAGAAGGTATGCGAGCTGGTACACCCCGAGGTAATATACATGAAGGGCGAGAAGGGCTCGAGCGTGGCTGAGGTCGCTATCCAGTATAACGACAGCTACAACGAGACGGTAATGACCTTCGCTAACAATATGAACACCATTGAGGGCGGTATGCACGAGACGGGCTTTAAGTCGGGTCTTACAAAGGTGCTTAACGATTACGCCCGCAAGGCAGGAATACTCAAGGACAGCGACAAGAATCTCTCGGGCGAGGACGTGAGAGAGGGTATATGCGCGATAGTCAGCGTGAAGCTTGAGAACGCGCAGTTTGAGTCGCAGACCAAGGCAAAGCTCGGTAACTCCGAGATAAGAACTCTGGTCGAGAACACTATGGTCGCAAAGCTCGGTGAGTATTTTGATGAAAACCCCGGCGTTGCAAGAGCTATTCTCGATAAGGCGCTCGCCGCGTCGAGAGCGAGAGAGGCGGCAAGAAAGGCAAGAGAGCTTACTCGCCGCAAGGGACTGCTTGAGGGCTCTACTCTCCCCGGAAAGCTTGCCGACTGCCAGGAAAGACGCGCTGAGCTTACAGAGCTCTATCTCGTAGAGGGAGACTCCGCGGGAGGCTCTGCAAAGATGGGAAGAAACTCCAAGTTCCAGGCTATCCTTCCGCTTCGCGGTAAGGTTCTCAACGTTGAGAAGAACAGACTTGACAGAGTTTATTCCAACCCCTCGCTTATCCCGATAATCCAGGCGCTCGGCTGCGGTATCGGTGAGGATTTCGATATTGAGAAGCTCAGATACGGCAAGATAGTTATCATGGCGGATGCCGACGTCGACGGCTCGCATATCAGAATACTTCTTCTGACCTTCTTCTTCAGACACATGCGCCAGCTTATAGACGAGGGACACATCTTCCTCGCTCAGCCTCCGCTCTACAGAGTTCACAAGAGAAGCGGCAAGGGCCCTGAGAGATACGCCTTCTCGGATGCCGAGAGAGACGCTATCATCAAGGAGATGGGCGGCAACGTCGAGGCTGACAGATATAAGGGTCTTGGTGAGATGGACGCCGAGCAGCTCTGGGAGACCACTATGGACCCTGAAAAGAGAACTCTGCTCAAGGTCACGGTCGAGGACGCTATGGCATGCGACGCGATGTTCTCTCTCCTTATGGGAGACAAGGTCGAGCCCAGACGTGAATTTATCGAGAAGAACGCGAAGTTCGCGGAAAATCTCGATATATAACTCAAAAAAGCAACGAAAGTGCTTGTGTTGAAATTTTACATCAAGGCTGTGTATATATACAAACTAACTGCTGACTTTTCCACAACTTGTGGAAAAGTGTGTTGATAACTAACAGAAGCATCGGGAAAAAAGTAGGATTTCAGCGATTTTTGTCGATTTTTTAGTGAAATAAAGCGCAAAAAGCGTGTGCGAAATATTTTTTCACGCGTTTGGTGAAAAATACAAAAATAAAGTTTATTTGGCATAAGTAAATATAAGCCTTCCCCAGCGGGGAAGGTGGCAGACACGAAGCGGAGCGGAGCTGCCTGACGGATGAGGAGATTCTTTATATTAAACTAACATTTCTCCTCATCCACCGCAAGCGGTCCCCCTTCCCCGCTGGGGAAGGCTTTCGGGACGCCAAGGATGTCGTCCCCTACAAACGAAAAAGATAACACTAAATTGCAAGGCAAGAACCATAACCAAGCCTTCTCAAGTGGGAGAATCTTGTCGCAAGCGACTGTTGAGTTTGCGTTGCAAACGTCAAGTGGTTCGACGGATGAGATGTTGATTGGTTTGTGTTACGAACTACTCATCCACCGCAAGCGGTCCCCCTTCCCTCGCAAGGGAAGGCTTCCCTGTGACATTGCGTTGAGAAAGGCGGGAGGAGCAAGCCACCGCCCTAAGAGCAAAATAACAAATATCGCACAAACCGGTAGGGGTCGGCGCCTAAACGTTTGCGAAGCAAACTTTACGCTGAGCGAAGCGAAGCAGTACGACAGACCCTTTTTAAACAAAATGATACCTTTATAACCGGCGGTAGCAGACATACGCCCTACGAACAAAACAATAAGATTTACACCAAAAATCACTAATTCACCACGAAAGGAAAACAAAGTGGAAAACGAGAACATAGAATTTAAGGACCAAAAAATAGTTGACGTTGAGATGGAGAAGGAGGTCAAAAAATCCTTCATCGAATACTCTATGTCCGTAATTGCTGCCCGTGCGCTTCCCGACGTTTGCGACGGTATGAAGCCCGGTCAGAGAAGAATAATGTACGCTATGTACGAGGACAACCTGACCTACGACAGACCCTTCTGTAAGTCTGCGACTACGGTCGGTAACGTTCTCGGTCGCTACCATCCTCACGGAGACTCTGCCGTTTACGGAACTATGGTCCGTATGGCGCAGGACTTCTCCTACCGCTATCCTCTCGTAGAGGGTCACGGAAACTTCGGCTCTGTTGACGGCGACGGCGCGGCTGCTTACCGTTACACCGAGGCGAGAATGGCTAAGATAGCAAACGAGCTTATGGCGGATCTTGAGAAGGAGGTCGTTGACTTCGTTCCCAACTTCGACAACCGCCGCCGTGAGCCTAAGGTGCTTCCCTCGCGCTTCCCTAACCTGCTCGTAAACGGAGCTATGGGTATCGCCGTAGGTATGGCGACCTACATTCCCCCTCACAATCTCGGTGAGGTGATCGACGCCACCATCTACCGTATGGACAACCCCGAGTCCACCGTTCCCGAGCTTATGGAATACCTCAAGGGCCCCGATTTCCCGACTTATGCGACTATTTACGGCACGAACGGCATCCTTCAGGCATACACCACGGGTAAGGGACGAATCATGGTTCGCGCAAAGGCGAATATCGAAGAGGACAAGCACAGGATCATAGTTACCGAGATACCCTACGGAGTCAACAAGAGCATGCTCTGCGAGGCTATCGCAGGACTTGTTAAGGATAAGAGAATTGAGGGTATCACCGAGCTTCGCGACGAGTCTGGCAGAGACGGTATGCGTATCGTTATCGAGTACAAGCGCGACGCCAACGGTCAGGTAATTCTCAATCAGCTCTACAAGTACTCTCAGCTCGAGGACACCTGCGCTGTAAATATGCTCGCGCTCGTAAACAACGAGCCGAAGATACTCTCGCTCCCCGAGATACTCGACCTTTATATCGCTCATCAGAAGTCGGTCATCTACCGCCGCACTCAGTTCGAGCTTGAAAAGGCAAAGGCGAGAGCGCACATCGTCGAGGGATACCACATCGCTATCGACAATATCGACAGAATAGTTGAGATAATGAAGACCTCGAAGTCCATCCCCGAGGCTAAGGAACGCCTTATGGCTGAGTTCTTTACCGTAAGCTTCAAGGACGGCTTTGAGAGCGAGCTTGGCAACCTGCGTCAGCTGACCGACGTTCAGGCTCAGGCTATCGTAGATATGACTCTCGGTAAGCTTACGGGCATGGAAAGAGACAAGATCGAGGACGAGCTTGCAAGACTCCACGCCACTATCATCGAGCTTGAGGGAATACTTGCAGATCCCGCAAAGATCGTTCAGATAATCAAGGACGAGATGAGCGAGATCAAGCGCAAGTTCTCTGACGAGCGCCGCACCGAGATACTCCCTGCGACCGACGACATCGAGCTTGAGGATCTTATCGAGAAGCACGAGTGCGTTATCACGCTGACTAAGGCAGGATACATCAAGCGTCTGCCTGCTGATACCTACACAGCTCAGCATCGCGGCGGCAAGGGCATTATCGGTATGACTACCAAGGAGGACGACTACATCGACACGGTAGCCGCCGTCCACAGCCATTCTTACCTCTTGCTCTTTACAAGCTTCGGTAAGGTTCACATGCGTAAGGCTTATCAGATCCCCGAGGCGTCGAGAACTGCCAAGGGAACTAACATCGTAAACGTTATAGATATGCAGCCCGGTGAGAAGATAACCTCGCTTATCAGCATTGAGGAATTCTCGGATAGCGAGTATCTGACGATGGTGACCAAGAACGGCGTTATCAAGCGTACTCTCCTCTCCGAGTACGAGTATCACCGCAAGGGCGGTAAGATAGCGCTCAATCTCGACGAGGGCGACGAGCTTTCATTCGTGCTCCATACGCGCGGCGAGTACGATATAATCATCGCGACCGCAAACGGATGCGCGGTAAGATTTACCGAGGCTAACGTTCGTCCTATGGGAAGAAGCGCGCGCGGCGTTAAGGGTATCACTCTCCGCGGCGACGACTACGTTACGGGCGTTGCGATAGTTACCGAGGGCGAGAGCCTTATCACGATAACCGAGAACGGCTACGGTAAGCGTACACCCTTCTCTGATTTCAGAGAGATGAAGAACCGTGGCGGCGTTGGCGTTCAGTGCCATAATATCTCCGAGAAGACGGGCAAGCTCTGCGGTATCGCAAGCGTATGCGAGGACGACGACCTTATGATGATCACCAACACGGGTACGATGATACGTACACCTGTTTCGGGCGTTCCTACCTATTCGAGAACCGCAGGCGGCGTTATTATGATGCGCCTTGGCGACGAGCAGAAGCTCGTGAACTTCACGAAGGCTAAGAAGGCAGAGGAAGAGGAAGCAATCGGCGACGAGCAGATCGAAGACGTGACCGAGGTTACCGAAACCGCTCCTCAGATCGAGGAATAATAAATAATAGAATTATGGAATAAACAGAAATCTCCCACAAGTCACCTTGTGGGAGATTTTTTATGGATAAATTGATCTGTACGGAAGGATTCCGTATCCGTCCTTTCTTCTCTTCGGGAGCATATTGAATGTTTCAATACAGGCAATAATTCAAGGATGACAACCAAACCCGTAGGGGCGATTCACGAATCGCCCTTTAGGACCGTCGGGGACGCCGGTCCCTACAATCAATAAAGATAACACCAAATTGTAAGGAGAGAACCGTAATCAAGCCTTCTCCAGTGGGAGAAGGTGGCAATTGAGGAGCATTTTGCGACTCAATTGACGGATGAGGTGTCCTTATCCCGAAGAAATTAACTACTCATCCACCGCAAGCGGTCCCCCTTCCCTCACAAGGGAAGGCTTTTGTATCATTGCGTTAGGCAAGGCGAGAGGATAATATCCTCCCCTACAAACGAATTTTAGGACAACCATTAAATCCGTAGGGGCGAACTTTGTTCGCCCGCGGGCGACCTGTTTACATTAAATTACCAACCGCACCCCCTCCGAGCAGGTCATCCTGAGCGGAGCGGCGAGATGTTGGTGAGATAAGGTGATATGTAAGTAACCGCCGCGCAGCCGAACCTTTTTTCGACCGA
>JAFVRA010000097.1 GCA_017504545.1 Clostridia bacterium
GGCGGTACTTGACTGAGAACGAGATAGCCGCGCTTCTGAAGCATGGAAAATAATCAATAAAACACAGCGTATGGAGAAACAAAAAATGGACATTATCAAAACACTTGCCGAGGAATTTAAGATCAAGGTAGAACAGGTTGAGAAGACCGTTGCTCTTATCGACGACGGAAACACGATTCCGTTTATCGCGAGATACCGTAAAGAAGAGACGGGAAGTCTTGACGACGGAATTCTGCGTGACCTTGACGACAGACTTACCTATCTTCGCAACATAGAGAAGCGCAAGGAGGAGGTAAAGAACCTCATCACAGAGATGGGCAAGATGACCGATGAGATCTCTGCCGCTATCGACAACGCGCAGACTATCACCGAGGTTGACGACATCTACCGCCCCTTCAGACCTCACAGAAAGACGAGAGCTTCTGTTGCTAAGGAGAAGGGACTTGAGCCTCTTGCGGAGCTTATTTTGGCTCAGGAGAACAGCTACGAGCCCTGCCTTGAGGAGATAGCTGAGAGCTATATCAACGAGGAGCTTAAGGTAGCATCCGCCGAGGAGGCGCTTGCAGGCGCTTGCGATATTATCGCAGAGAGCGTTTCGGATAACGCCGACTACCGTAAGACCGTCCGTAAGGTCACCTTTGATACAGGACTTATCATCACCAAGGGCGCTACCGAGGAGGATTCGGTCTATTCGCAGTATTACGATTACTCCGAGGCTATCAAGCGTATTCCCTCGCACCGTGTGCTCGCGATAAACCGCGGCGAGAAGGAGGAGTTCCTTAAGGTCAGCATCACGGTAGAGAAGGGCATTATCCTCAATTTCCTCTGCAACGAGATGATAACTAATCCCAAGAGCCCTGCGGCTAAATATATCGAGGCGGCTGTTATCGACAGCTACGACAGACTCATCGCGCCCTCTATTGAGCGCGAGATCCGCAACGATCTTTTTGATAACGCAAGTGAAGGCGCGATCAAGCTCTTTGCCGAGAACCTCAAGCATCTTCTGATGCAGTCTCCCCTTAAGGGCAAGACCGTGCTCGGCTTTGATCCCGGTTATATAAACGGCTGTAAGACCGCTGTTGTTGATAAGACGGGCAAGGTGCTTGACACCGCCGTTGTTTACCCCACCACTAAGTCTAAGTTCAAGACCGAGGAAGCCGCTAAGATAATCAAGCGTATGGTCGAAAAGTACCGCGTTGACGTTATCGCTATCGGTAACGGAACGGCGTCGCGTGAGAGCGAGATATTCATCGCAGAGACGCTTAAGGAGGTAAACTACGATTGTAAGTATATCATAATCAGCGAGGCAGGAGCGTCGGTATATTCGGCTTCTAAGCTTGCCGCTGAGGAATTCCCCGACTTTGACGTTATGCAGCGCTCGGCTGTATCTATCGCGAGAAGACTTCAGGATCCGCTTGCAGAGCTTGTAAAGATAGATCCCAAGTCTATCGGCGTAGGTCAGTATCAGCACGATATGAAGCCTGCAAGACTTGACGGCGCGCTCGTCGGCGTAGTCGAGGATTGTGTAAACTCTGTCGGAGTTGACCTCAACACCGCGTCCTATTCCTTGCTTTCCTACATCTCTGGAATAAATATGACCGCCGCAAAGAACATAGTCAAGTACAGAGAAGAGAACGGCGAGTTCAAAACAGGGGCCGCTATCCTCAAGGTTCCGAGAATTGGCGCTAAGGCGTTTGAGCAGTGTGCGGGATTCTTGAGAGTTCCTCATTCCAAGGAGATACTTGATAACACGGGCGTTCACCCCGAGTCCTACGAGGCGGCTCATAAGCTGCTTGCTATCTTCGGATACAGCGAGGCTGACGTTGCGGCAGGTAAGCTTGGCGACCTTGCTGACAGAGTCAAGGAATACGGCTCGTCTAAGGTCTGCGCGGAATGCGGCATTGGCGCGCCCACGCTTCACGACATCGTCTCCGAGCTTGAGAAGCCCGGACGAGACATCAGAGACAGCCTCACGCCTCCTGCGCTTCGCGACGACGTTATGAGCATCGAGGACCTCAAGCCCGATATGGTGCTCAACGGTACCGTGCGAAACGTTATCGACTTTGGCGCGTTCGTTGACATCGGCGTTCATCAGGACGGACTCGTTCACATCTCCGAGCTCTCCGACAGATTCGTAAAGCATCCGTCCGAGGTAGTATCGGTAAACGATCAGGTCAAGGTAAGAGTCCTTGCGGTTGACGTCAAGAAAAAGAGAATATCTCTCTCGATGAAGAACGTAAAGTGATTTTAATATATTAAAAGCAAATTTCAAGTTAGTTAATTGATTTTTAACAAAAAAAGCGCGAAATTGTATATATTGCACAAATAGAAAGATAAAATTTCGGGAATTTACCATCTTCCATTTTCGAGCATTTTTTGGTATAATATTATAGGTATATTAGACTAACTTTGACTCATCAAGCAATAAATTCAGGAGGCTCAAAATAATGGCAAGTTTATCACTCAGACACATTTATAAGAAATATCCCGGCGGAGTTACCGCTGTATCTGACTTCAACCTTGAAGTTAAGGATAAGGAGTTTTTGGTTCTCGTCGGACCTTCCGGTTGCGGTAAGACCACTACTCTCCGTATGATCGCAGGACTTGAGGAGATCACCGAGGGTGAGCTTTTCATCGGCGACAGACTTGTAAACGACGTTGCACCTAAGGACAGAGAGATCGCGATGGTTTTCCAGAACTACGCTCTTTATCCTCACATGTCGGTATTCGAGAACATGTCCTTCGGACTTAAGCTCAATAAGGTTCCCAAGGAAAAGATCAAGCGTCTCGTAGAAGAGGCTGCTCGTATCCTCGATATCACCCACCTTCTCGACAGAAAGCCGAAGGCACTCTCCGGTGGTCAGAAGCAGCGTGTTGCGCTCGGAAGAGCTATCGTTCGTGAGCCTAAGGTATTCTTGCTTGACGAGCCTCTTTCCAACCTCGACGCTAAGCTTCGTGCAGCCATGAGAACCGAACTTACCAAGCTCCATAAGAGAGTTGGTACCACCTTCGTATACGTAACTCACGACCAGGTAGAGGCTATGACCATGGCTACCAGAATCGTTGTTATGAAGGACGGTCTCATTCAGCAGGTTGATACACCTCAGACCCTTTACGATTATCCTTGCAACATCTTCGTTGCAGGCTTTATCGGAACACCTCAGATGAACTTCATCAACGGTAAGCTTGTTAAGAGCGCTACCGGTGTTAACTTCGAGTTCCAGGGCGTTTCTCTCGCACTTCCCGCAGAGAAGGCAAATGCTCCCGAGCTTGCTGATTACATCGGTCAGGAAGTTGTTGTCGGTCTTCGTCCCGAGGCAATTTCCGACGTTGAGTCTGCTGTTCTCGCTAACCCCGAGCACTCCTTCGAGGTTAACGTTGACGTTACCGAGCTTATGGGTGCAGAGATCTATCTCTACCTCACCGTTGGCGATCCCGAGGATGAGCCTACATCTCTCATCGCGCGTGTATCCTCTCGTTCTCAGTCGAGAGCAGGCGATAAGATCAAGGTTGCGGTTGATATGTCCAGACTTCACATCTTCGACAAGGACACCGAGCGTTGCATCCTTCACTAATTTCATAAATAATACGGGGCTGCTTTGCAGCCCTGTTTTTTTGTAAAACGAAAACCACGCGATAGTCGCGTGGTTGAAAAGAGGTTAACCGGTGATAAGATAAAGGGAAGTGGCGCGGGTAAAAAGGAGGTTTGGATTATGAATAAATACGTAAAAAATTATTTACAGCGCGGAATTGCGTTTGGCGGTTTTGGCCCTATCGTAGCAGGGCTTGTGTTTTGGATTTTGCAATTAGCGTGCGTAGAGGTGGTTTTAAGCGGAGCGCAGGTGCTTATTGCGATTGTGTCCAC
>JAFVRA010000098.1 GCA_017504545.1 Clostridia bacterium
AATTGTAGGGACCGGCGTCCTCGACGGTCCAATCGCAAAAGAATTTTGCGATGTTTTTTGTATTTGTCGAATATGAAAATTTATTTTCATAATCCAAACGAGCTTGGACCGTCGAGGACGCCGGTCCCTACAAACAATATGGTAGTTTATTGTTTAAATCGCATACGGATGTTCCGTATGTCCCTCAAATAATAAAATTACGACACAAGCCTTCACAATAAAAACAGAAACACGCGGTAGCAGAGCTGTCCGCGTGTTTCTTCATCGCTATTGAATTAAAAACTTCCGTCCGGTGATATCGCTATCATTATAGGCATCCCAAACTATCGTAGGAATATCGTTACGAGCCATATCAGTGCTCTTGTCCAACCTTCATTAAAGTTCTTTGCGCCACTTTCTCGAAAGAAAGTGGCAAAAAATTTAACACAAACTAACTTTAACTCTTAACCGTATTCTTCGCGGCTGTGAGGGTGTTCTGCATCAGCATAGTGATAGTCATAGGTCCTACGCCGCCGGGAACGGGGGTGATGTAGGATGCCTTAGGCTCAACGCTTGCGAAATCAACGTCTCCCGTGAGCTTACCGTCAGCGCGTCTGTTCATACCGACGTCAATAACTACCGCGCCATCTTTGATCATATCGCCCGTGAAGAAATCAGCCTTGCCGATAGCGGCAACGAGGATGTCAGCGCGTCTGCAGACCTCAGCGAGATTCTTAGTGCGGCTGTGGCAGATGGTTACGGTGCCGTTAGCGTGGAGAAGCAGCATTGCCTGAGGCTTGCCGACGATGTTCGAGCGGCCTACGACAACGCATTCCTTGCCGCAAACGTCAATTCCGCTTCTCTCAAGGAGAGCCATAACGCCCGCAGGGGTGCAGGGAAGGAAGGAATAATCGCCGATCATGATCTTGCCCACGTTCTCGGGGTGGAAGGCGTCAACGTCCTTCTTCGGATCTATTCTCATAATTACTTCGTTCTCGTCAAGGTGCTTGGGGAGAGGGAGCTGGCAGAGAATTCCGTGGATCTTGTCATCCTTGTTGAGTCTGTCAACGAGCGCGTTAAGCTCTTCCTGAGTTGTATTTTCGGGAAGCTCGTAGGACTCGGAATAGAATCCGACCTCGTCGCACGCGCGCTTCTTATTGCGAACGTAAACCTGAGATGCGGGGTCTTCGCCAACGATAATGACCGCGAGTCCGGGGCGCACGCCGCTCTCGGCAACAAGTCTTTCGGTTGCTTCCTTAATCTCGGATCTTATAGTAGCAGATATTTCTTTTCCGTTAATTATCTTCGCCATTGTTTTTGCCCTCCTCAAAGCTATTTGCTTCTTCGTTCATATATTTGTCAAGCAGATCTCCTGCTTCTTCCTTGTTTTCTTCTTTCTCTTCGGTCTTGGTGCTTTCGTTCTCATCAAGAACGTCGTTCGCGCTCTCAAAAATAGCGCCGGGCTTGGACATCTTCTTGTATGTGGGAGCGTATTCCTCGCCGTCCTTCTTCTTTCTGTAGGACCTTGCAAGGTTGAATATCAGAGCGACAGAGCCGCATACGAAGCATACGAAGCCGACTACCTGAGAGATACGGAACACGCCTACGTAAAGGCTGTCTGTGCGAAGTCCCTCGATAAGCATTCTTCCAAAGCCGTACCAGGTGATATACATCAGAACTATCTGACCGTCAAACTTTTTCTTCTTGTAAAGGAAGTGGATAAGGATAAAGCCGATGAGATTCCACATTGATTCATAGAAGAAGGTGGGATGAACGTAAGCCATGCCGTTGACACCCTCGATGTTATGAGGCGAGATGCCCATTCTGAGAAAATAGAGCGGACTGTCCTCGGCTACAACGCCACCGAATGCCTCGCCGTTGCAGAAGTTGCCCCAACGACCGATTATCTGTCCGATCATAACCGCAGGACCTGCGGCGTCAAGCATTTTCAGAACCGATAGCTTCTTTATCTTACATACAACGAAAATAGTTATCGCACCCGCGATAATACCGCCGTATATCGCAAGACCGCCGTTCCAGATAGCTATCATATCAAGGAAGCCATCGTATTGATCAAGCGAGGTCAGCACGTAGTAGGCTCTTGCGCCTATTACGGCAAATATGACAGTGAAGAGCGTGATGTCAAGCATGTGATCAAACGAGATGCCTTCCTGCTTTGCGCGATAGCAAGCGTAAAGGAAGGCGAGAATGATGCCGGTCACGATAAGGATACCGTACCAGCGGATCTCAAAGTTATCTCCGATGCGGATAGCAACGGGATCGATCTTGAATTCACCGATATTAAGACCGGGGAAGGATAGAGTTGTCATAGGCTGCTCCTTTTTTATAGATTTTTAAGAGGCTTTACTACCGAAAGCGTGATGCGATCGGGAGAAAAGCTTTCCTTGAAAAGCGCACGTACGTCATCAAAGGTTACCGACTCGATTATCTCAGCGTAGGAGAGAAGCTCTCCGTCCTCGCAGAAGAACGCGAGAAGGTTGTTGGCGATATTATCTGTGGAGTCAAAGGATTTTACGAATTCAGAGTACATCACTCGCTTGCCGCGAAGGAAGTCCTCTTCTGAAAGTCCCTCGCTTGAGAGACGCTCAATATAGTGCAATATCTCCTCAAGAACGAGTCTTGGATCGTCTGCCTCGCCCGCAACCGAGTTGTAGGCAACGCTCTTGTTTATCGAATATCCGTAGGAAAAATGCGGAGAGATGACGTCGCGCTCGAAAAGATCGTTGTAAAGCTTTCCGGCGCGTGAGAATATCATTTCGTCAAGTATCGCCATTGCGGCGTCCTTTTTGAGCCTCTCTGTAGGATCCTCGGGTATGCTTATATCCTTAAATCCGATGTTGAATATCGGCTTTGCGACCTGCATTTCCTGCTCAACGTAAGGGATAAAGACCTTGTCGCTCTCATTCTTGTTTTCGTTGTCTGCGAGCGTAGTAAACTCAGGCGCGCTCTTGGGTAGATGAGCGTTGGCTATGGCGAGAATATCGTCGGGGTCAACGTCTCCGCAGACGATGAGAGCCATATTTCCGAGGTTATAGAAGGCGTTGTAGCAATCGTAGAGAGTTTCCTTGGTTATCTGCGATATCGAGTCCACCGAGCCGCATATATTTCTGCGGATGCTGTGATGCTCGTACATTCCCTCAAGCATTCCGTAAAAGCAACGGTCTGAGGGGCTGTCATCGTACATTTTTATCTCTTCTGCGATAATTCCCACCTCAGACGCGACTGAGCTATCTGTGAAATACGGGTGAGTCACGAAATCTATCAGCTCTCCGAGCGCATCGGCGCAATCGTCGGTGCAGCTGAAGAGATACGCGGTTTTATTGAATGACGTATAAGCGTTGGCATCCGCACCGTACTGTGCGAATCGCTCAAAGGAATCGCTTCCGTCCTCGTTGGTAAAAAGCTTGTGCTCAAGAAAATGCGCGATCCCGTCGGGAACTGTCAGCATTTCGTCAGAGCCGAGGAGAGAAAAGCGGTTGTTAAGCGAGCCGTAGCGCACGCCCATAATTGCGTAGGTGGTTGTCAGATTTTTCGGAAATACGTATATCTTAAGGCCAGAGGGATGAGAGAAAAGCGTGTATTCCTCAGAGAGAAGCGAGCTTTTAAGTACCGAACGCTCAAGTGTATTTTTACTCATTTTCGTCCTCCTCATCCGCGCCGCCTCCCAACTCGCCCTCAATAAAGAAGAGCGCGTCAAGCGTGATCTTATTTGCAAGGGCGATCACGTCGTCCTTAGTTACCTGCATAAGCTTATCCGTGCAGCTCTCGACCGTGTCGTCAATACCGAACGCCATTCTGCCGCTATAAAACGCCTGAAGATCAAACGGGCTGTCGTAAAGCTGGCGATAGCCGTGAAGAATGGATTTTCTCGCGGCAGAGAACTCGCTGTCCGAGATATTTCCTTTTTTGATCTCCTCAAGCTGCTCGAGTATCGCGCCCTTGACTACGTCAAGCTTGTCTGCTTCAATGCCGCTTGATACCGTCATAACGCCCGTATATATGCTGAAGGATGACGCGCAGTAATAGCAAAGGCTCATTCTCTCGCGCACGTTGACAAAGAGCTTAGAGGAAGCAGAGCCGCCAAAGAGCTCGTTGAGCATAAGCGCCGCGTAATAGCCATCGTCGTCCTTAGATATGCACACGCCGCTCGAAAAGCCCATTGCAAGCTTGCTTTGCGAAACAGGCATTTTCTCACGCGCCTCGGCAAAGCTCTCTCTTCTGAGAGGAGATACCGAATTGGGAGCGTACGCCAAGCCGAATGGATGAGAGGCGAAGGTCGCGCGAAGCTTGTCCGCTATCTTATCACTCGGCGTACTGCCTATATAAAACACCTCAAGAGGTGTGGAGAGCGTTTTTTCTCTGAGCGCGAGAACGTCCTCGTAGGTCGTGGATGCAACCAGCTCTTTAAGCTCGCTGACGGTAGGATAACGCGACGTCTCTCCTCGCATAAGCTCGGAGCATCGTCTGACCGAGTAAACGCGAGTGTTGTTTATCTCGGCGCCCAGATTGTCAAGGGCGATGCGTATTTCCTGATCAAGCAGCCTTTTATCAAAGCTCTCCGAAGAGAGAAGGGGGTGCAGAAGTATGTCGGCTATCACGTCGATAACTCCGCCGAGGGCGTCGGTGCCGTCGGGGATATACTTGTTGTCAAGCACCTCTGCGGTAAGCACGAGAGACATATTTGCGCCCAGATGCACGCTCTTGACCTCAATGTACGAGCCGTAAAGCTCGTCAAGGCGGCGGTTCAGCGCCGCCATAGACGGATAATTCAGCGTGCCGCGCCTGAGCAATCCCGAAAGGATGAGCCCGTGAGCCACAGCTGCCCTTGAAAGCGGAAGGGTGAGCGAAAAGGCTATTACTCCCGCCTTGAATTTATTACATTCTATGACCGAAAGCTCAATGCCGTCGCGTACAGTATCCTTGCAAAAAAACATCAGTTCTCCTAAGGTTTCTTATCAAAAGTAATTGATGTTTAATTATACAACAAAATTATGACTGATTTAGCAATATTTTATGAATAAATAAAGAACAATAGAGACTAAAAAAACAGGCGGCTCAAACGAGCCGCCTGAAGAGCTTTATCTTTTATCAGTTTCTGGGGGGAACGGGAGTAGACTGACCGAAGCTGTTGTCGCCGAATACCATAGCGATAAATCTTGCGATGTCGATATTCTCGGTTGCCACATCGTCGAATATTTCAACCTCAGGACCAAAGGCGTAAACGGGAACGTCTCTGTTGGTGTGGTTGCTACTCGTGTACTTATAGCCGTACTTGCTGCTTGTATCCTCGTTAAGACCGCCACACTCGTGGTCGGCAGTAACGATAACAGCAGTGCCGGGATGACACATAGCGAACATAAGCGAGTACGCGATAGCGTCGTTGAAACGGATAACGTTCTTGATAGCGGCAGCGTAGTCGTTGCTATGAGAAACCTTATCGATGTAAGCACCCTCTACCATAATGAAGAAGGGATCCTCGGAGTCTGCAATAGTCTTGAGAGCAGTTCTGGTCTCCTTGGGAAGATTATCACCAACGCTTCCTGCAAGGTAGTCTACCTTACCCTCGTTCTTGAGGTTGGTGATCTGGCTCTGAAGAATAGAGGAATCGTTTCTGTCGTCGTGGTGGCAAAGGAAGCCTGC
Source organism: Clostridia bacterium (assembly GCA_017504545.1). GTDB lineage: Bacteria > Bacillota > Clostridia > Oscillospirales > CAG-272 > HGM12713. The sequence goes on from JAFVRA010000098.1 coordinate 5,641, forward strand.
GGGAGTAGCACCGGTAATAGTATCGGTTGTTACAACTGCTGTCTGTGCGCCTGCTTCGTAAGCAAGCTCACGTACGTTCTGTACGGAATTCTTGTTGGAATCCATGCCAAGATAGCCGTTGATGGTCTTGTAAGCGCAAGCAAGAGCAGTAGCGGAAGCCGCACTGTCGGTGTAGTTTGCATCGCCGTTAAGAACCGACTGGGATCTTGTAATAGCGCTGCCCTGAACGTCGAGGAGACGAGCGTAGAAGGTGTCAAGACCGTTTGCAAGCGCCATATCGATATGGTTGAAGCCCATACCGTCGCCTATCATAAGAATAACGTTGGAGCAGTAAGCTGCGGGAACGTAGTATTCGGTTACAACGTCGGTAGGAATAGCGTCAAGGCTTACCTCATCCTCGTCGCTCTCAAGATAGAAGGAGATGAATGCACCAACGGCTGCGCCGATGTAAAGGCCTTCACCCTGCATAACTATCTTGCCCTCGTTCTGCATAAGGAGATACTCGCCGTCGTCGAAGTAAACTGCGATGTCAGACTCGGGACGGTTGGTCTCGCCTACGAGGAACTCGTGCTCACGGGCATCCTCGGAGTCATCGTAAATGTCAAGGGTGATACCCATATTGATCTCGATGTAGTCAACGAGGTTGAGAGCCGCATACTCAGTAAGAAGATCAGCGCCCTCGGGGTAAACTACGCCAAACTCTGCAAGGTTAACGCTACCGAAGGTAACGTCGCCGATGGGGAAGTTCTTCTTGACCTCATCCTTGAGAGTGGTGGGAACTGCAAAGTATCTGTCCTTTGCGTTAGCATAGTCCTCGAAGAACTTTGCAACTGCGTTTACGAGAGCTTCATCGCTACCTGCAACGATAACGATAGCCTGAGTTTCTGCATCGTAGCAAACAAGGCTTTCACCAACTCTTACCTGCGAAGCGTACTTAGCGCTTACAGGGCGGTCAGTGTTACCGATAAGGATCTCCTTTGCACCGTCCGTGTAAGGAGTAGCGGCATCGTTGGAGATATCAAGGTCAGCGCCTGTCTTGCTCTTTACTCTGAGAATGTATTTTCCAAAGCTGTCATACGTCTTAACGGGAAGAGCGTCGTCGAAAACTACTCTGTAGTTAGCAACGCCGTTCTCAGCGAGAGAAACGTACCCGTCGGGAACCTTAGACTGCGCGGGAGCATCGGTCTGGTTGTTTTCGGTTGCGTTCGTGTCTGTGGGGTCATTTGTTGTTGTATCGTTACAACCAACGAAGACCATAAGTATCATAATGATACTTAAAAGCAACGCGATTAATCTTTTTGACATAATAAACCTCCGTAAGTTTATAGATTGGTGAGATAATTATATCATATTTAATGAGAAAGTCAAGTAGTCTGACAAAATTTTGTCTATTTTGTACATAAATATATTTTCAGATATGCAATTTGCATAAATGCTTAAAAAAACGGAGTTTCGGGAGGGCGATTTTGCTTAAAAGGACTTGAAAAATCAGAGCTTTTGTGATAAAATATTAAGAAATGTTCATCACTTTCTCCGCCGAGGCAGGAGAGTTTTATATATGAGGTAAAGGTAATGTACAGAATTTTGACTAAAAAGTCTCTTAATCCCACCGTAACGATGATGGAGATAGAGGCGCCCTTCGTTGCCGCAAAGGCAGAGCCGGGACAGTTTATAATACTGAGAGTCAACGACGAGGGCGAGCGAATTCCGCTCACCGTTGCGGGATATGACAGAGAACGCGGAAGTGTCAGAATAATATTTCAGATAGTCGGAGCTACTACAGAGCTTCTGAACCTTAAGGAAGAGGGAGAGTATATAAGCGATTTCGTAGGTCCTCTCGGAGAGCCGACAAGGCTTGACGGACTCAAGAGGGTATGCATAGTAGGCGGCGGCGTAGGATGCGCCATCGCACTTCCAATCGCAGAGCGCCTCGCGTCTCTCGGATGCGAGGTCACCTCAATAATCGGCTTTCGCTCAAAGGATCTTCTCATACTTGAGGACGAATTCAAGGCGGCGTCGGCACGCCTTTTCACGATGACCGACGACGGCTCTTACGGAAGAGAGGGCAACGTCTGCGTGCCGCTTCGCGAGATGCTTGAGGCAGGCGAGCGCTTTGACGAGGTGATAACCATAGGACCTCTCGTTATGATGAAATTCGTCGTTGAGGCGGTGCGCCCGTCGGGCATTCCTTGCACGGTCTCAATGAATCCGATAATGATAGACGGAACGGGAATGTGCGGCGGTTGCCGTCTTACACTTATCCGCGACGGAAAGCGCGTGACAGAGTTCGCTTGCGTGAGCGGCCCTGATTTCAACGGCTACGAGGTAGATTTCGACGAAGCTATCTCTCGTTCTGCGATGTACCGCGATTTTGAAAGACACGCGCACGAGCAGACCTGTAATCTCTACAAAAAGGTGGGTAATGATAATGGCTAATATGAATCCCAAGCGCAACGAAATGCCTACTCAGAGCCCCGAGGAAAGAGCGCATAATTTTCTTGAGGTGGCACTCGGCTACGACGAGGCTACGGCTATAGACGAGGCTATGAGATGCCTCAATTGCAAGAACAGTCCGTGCGTTGCGGGTTGCCCTGTAAATATCCGCATTCCCGAATTTATAGCTAAGATCCGCGAGTGCGACTTTGAGGGCGCATACGATATTATTTCGCAAAGCTCAAGCCTGCCTGCAGTATGCGGCAGAGTATGTCCTCAGGAGAGCCAGTGCGAGAGCAGATGCGTGCGCGGTATCAAGGGAGAATCTGTCGGCATCGGCAGACTTGAGCGCTTCGTTGCAGACTGGCATAACGCTCATTCCGAAAAAGCGCCGCAGACGTCAGAAAAGAACGGAAGAAGAGTGGCAATAGTCGGCTCGGGTCCCTCGGGACTTACCTGTGCGGGTGACCTTGCGAAAAAGGGCTATTCCGTAACGGTATTTGAGGCTCTTCACGCGGCGGGCGGCGTGCTTGTTTACGGAATCCCCGAATTCAGACTTCCAAAGGCTATAGTACAGAAAGAGGTCGACAACCTCACAGCCATGGGAGTTGAAATAAAGACCAATATGGTGATCGGCAAGACTCTGACGGTTGACGAGCTCTTCAGCATGGGCTACGAGGCGGTATTCATAGGCTCGGGCGCGGGACTTCCTCGCTTTATGGGAATACCGGGTGAGTCGCTCAAGGGCGTTTACTCGGCAAATGAATTCTTGACGCGCTCAAATCTTATGAAGGCTTACAAGAAAGAGCCGATAACCCCCATAATGAAGGGCGGAAGAGTAGCGGTAGTGGGCGGCGGCAACGTCGCTATGGATGCCGCGAGAAGCGCCCTGAGACTTGGCGCAGAAAAGGTCTATATAGTTTACAGACGATCAATGGAGGAGCTTCCCGCAAGGCGCGAGGAGGTCGAGCACGCCGTTGAGGAGGGCATAGAGCTTATGCTCCTGACTAACCCCGTAGAGATACTCGGCTATAATAATCCCGATGACAAGCGAGACGCAAGGAACGGATTTGTCCGCGCAATGAAATGCATCCGCATGGAGCTTGGCGAGCCCGACGCGCGTGGCAGAAGAAGTCCCGTAGAGATAGAGGGCAGCGAGTTCGAGCTTTTAGTTGACACCGTGATAATGTCTATAGGCACGTCTCCCAATCCTCTTATCAAGATGACGACCGCAGGACTTGACACCAACAGCCGCGGCGGTATTATCGTAGAGGAGGGAAGCGGCGCTACCACGAAGGACGGCGTCTTCGCAGGTGGAGACGCGGTTACGGGCGCGGCGACGGTAATATCCGCAATGGGCGCGGGCAAGGTCGCGGCAAGAGCGATAGACGAATATATTTCAAACAAGAAATAAAAGCAAAAGGAACTTATCATCTTCTCTGTAACTTTAGCGAAGAAAACAATTTTATAGCGTAGGGCGGGGGCTTGCTCCCGCCGAAGAAACAAATATATTTCCACAATATCGTAGGGGCGGATTCCATATCCGCCCTTTCCTTTTCGGGAGCATATAGAATGCTCCCCTACGGTACATGTGTTGAGAACAAAAACGGCGGGAGCAAGCCCCCGCCCTACGCCTGATTGTGTGTGTACATCTACGCGATATGCTTGCTCGCCCGCTCGGGTGCGAGCGCATGGAAAGCGGAAAAACAACTGATTATAGTTTCTGACAAGCGGCGAACAACTGTGAGTTGATATGCAATCCGAACAAGTTGTTTACTTCCTGCTGAGTTTATGATATAATTTAATCACAACCGAGGAGCTCGCGGTTAAATTCGGAAAGGAAACTTGATCATGAAAGAAATAAACATTTCAAAAAATATAGCAGATCTCAGAAAGCGTAAGGGCGTCACTCAAGAGCAACTAGCTGGTGCGCTGAATATTTCTCCTCAAGCTATTTCCAAATGGGAAACCAATACATCTTTTCCCGATGTACAAACACTTCCTCTTATCGCTGCGTACTTTGAGGTAAGTATAGATTATCTTTTTTATGGCGAGGACTATGCCTATAATGATATCTATAATAAGGTTTTTGATAAAGTATCAGAACACGCACAAATGAGTATGGCATCTTATGAAGACGCTCTGAAAATATTTGCCTCTGCTCATCACGGCATTTCTTGTGGTAATCTTAGAGGAAAAAATACGGTAATGTATGATCAGCCTGCACACATTTCTGGTGAAAATGGGTTGTCACTGCTATCGGGTAAGGGCTACGGTGCGCTTGTAACAAGAAAGTTTTTTGAAAACGTCAACCAAGAGACAGTAGAATTCGCGCAAACGATTCTACTTGTACTTTCAAAGAAAAACAATATCCTCGTTTGCTTGGCTATCATATCCATGAGTGACATCAGCTTTGGGGAGATGAAAGAAAAATTGGGCTTTGAGGAAAACACATTACGTGAAGCTCTTGATGAATTGATTGCTGTTAACGTTGTGATCGAAAAGAAATCCAAGCATAAATCGTTAGGCTTTACCTATGAAATCAACGAAA
>JAFVRA010000099.1 GCA_017504545.1 Clostridia bacterium
ATCTCGCCACATATTCAAAATATCGTCGAGTACTTCCTTTTTGATTCTTGCCTTAAAGATCTTTTGCGGATCTCCATCCCTTTCTGCTTGTTCAAGGTCGGTATTATAAGTGTTATAAAAGTTGGCTCTCATAAACACTTCTGGATAGAGAGAGATCTCCATTATTTCCTTTTGGTCTTCGGGCAAGGTATGGTAATAGTCAGTGATATCGGGAAAATGTTTTATTAAATTTTTAAAACGCTTGCTCATCAATTCGGTCGCATTATCTATACCTGAGATAAGCCCCGCTGCTATTGCTACATTGTAGATACCCGCTTTTAACTGTAAAGCGCCTCGCTCGGTAGGATGATTTTTATCTATCAATGTCGCCTCCGTTTTACAAGCGTCGTGCTTTTCTTTTGTAATCGTCCATAAGCCATTGAATATTTCTTGTTTGTTCATATCAATATCCACCTTTCTGTTGTTGCCGGCTGTAATGATATTATACACATCTAATCACTCTCTTGTCAAGAGTGTTTTGATGAATTTCTAATCAATTAAACCAATGGTTTAAAAATTACTACGGAGAGCAACCAATTTCAGTTACTCTTCGCAGTAGTTTTATTCATTTTAGAAACCTGCTTTATCGCAGGTGCGCCAATGGGCGGCTTTTTATCGGTGAAGCGTATTTACAATTTTGACATAATATGCTAAAATATTCACGGTGCGATATTCGCGCCCGAAGGACACCAAAACGGTGGCGGTTGCTTCCCTCGATCAGAAGGGAGCGAAACGTTTCTTTTTCTCCCTTCAAAACAATGAGGGGAGGTGATATGTATGTACGTTACGTTGGCAGAATTGCTAATGATAATCACATTACTTATCGCATTTGCCGAGTTGTTGCTAAAACACTTCAACAATAACGACAAAAAATAAAAAGAAATAACCGCCTCTGCTCGAACTCAGGCGGTTATTTCTTAACTACTTGAAAGGGAGCACCGTCATCGGTGTCCTTCGTCATTTGTATTATAGCATATATAAATTCATTTGTCAATAGTTTTTTTGTGGGACAGGGATATTTCGGCACTTTAAATAAGCGTAACCTCTCGGATGACGCCCTTGAAGGCGCCGTCGGTGGTTATCTGCGGCAATCTGCCGTCAAGCAATTCCTCAAAGCTTACGTGCGTGTGCCCCGCGAATACCGCCTTGATCATAGGCTCGCTCTTGATGTATTCCGCGACGGTCATCGTGATCTCGTCGGGTATTTGAAGGGCGCTTCTGTCATTGGGGTATCTGTCGGTGTATTCCTTGGGCGCCCCTATCATATATGCGGTCTTATGTCCCTCGGCAAGAATGCGGTCAGCCTGAGCTTTAGTGAAGATCGGAACGTGTAATCCGAGAATTATCGGGTATCCCCTTGCCGCCTCAGCGCGAAGCAGCTCCATCTGTCCTATCGTGAAGCGGTAATAGGAATCGTCGAGCGTTACGAAATTCACGCCGTCGATTATTCGCGAATAAAAATAGAGATTGTTCGGCAGGTGGGGGGCAGAGACCTTGATCTGCTCCCATTTGTACTCGTAGTCCTCGGTCGCGCGTCCTACGAAATGGCAGAAATCGTGGTTGCCTGCGGCGTATACCGTGTTTGTCGGCAGAAGATATCTGTCTGCGTGTTCAAGATTCTTCTTTGAGAGAAAATCAAGATAATCTCCGGTGTTCAGCATAAAGAGATCCTTTTCCTTGGCATATTCGCATATTTTCTCGAAAAGCTCGGGGGAATTTTCAAAATAGCGGAAGCGACCTCTCTCGTCGCCCTCGTCGTCAAACGCGAGGTGCATATCGGTCAGATGGATAAATCTGAGCGCGCGTCCGAGGCCTATATCAAGCGTTGTCTTTATTATCTTAAGCTCTTGCATGTTTTTATTCCTTTCAGAGACGGTGCATTTTTATCAAGACCATTTTAGCACGCCCTTGCGGCTTTGTCAAGTTGTGTGCTGAATTTCGCGAAAGAAAGATAAATATAAAATTATTAAGAAGAAAAATATAGGTCTGCTCTTGACTTTTACTCGCGAATGTGATATACTGTATTATCTATTAAAATGTGAAAGTATGTCAAAAACAGAAAGGACAGAAGAAGATATGCAGGACAAGTTTGAAACAAAGTATCCCTTTGTGGAAAATGAAAAAGAGATACTTAGCTTCTGGAAGGAAAACGATTGCTTCCAAAAGCTGAAGGCAAAGAACGCGGGCGGACCCAAGTACCGCTTTATCGACGGTCCTATAACCGCCAACAACCCTATGGGAATACATCACACCTGGGGAAGAACACTTAAGGATACCTATATCAAGTATCACGCAATGAAGGGCTGCGACACCCACTACCGCAACGGCTTCGACTCTCAGGGCCTCTGGGTAGAGGTCGAGGTAGAGAAGGAGCTTGGCTTTAAGACCAAGCACGACATCGAGGCTTACGGCCTTGATAACTTCACTAACAAGTGCATGGAACGTGTCAGAAAGTTCTCGGGCGTTATCACTGAGCAGTCTATCAGACTCGGTCAGTGGATGGACTGGGATAATTCCTACTACACCTACACCGACGAGAATATCCAGGGCATCTGGCTCTTCTTAAAGAAGTGCCACGAGGGCGGCTGGATCCGTCAGGTATATAAGCCTATGCCCTGGTGCTCGCGTTGCGGAACATCGCTCTCCGAGCACGAGATGACAGGCTCTTATAAGGAGATCGAGCACGAGGCTGTATTCTTCAAGCTTCCCATCAAGGATACGAACGATTACATTCTCGTATGGACAACTACTCCCTGGACTCTCTCTGCAAACGTTGCTCTCGCGGTAAATCCCGAGATGACCTACGTAAGACTTCACGTTGCGGGTGAGGAGCACAACTACGTTACCTCGCTCAACTACTTCAAGCAGAAGTTTGAGGGCAAGGAGGGCGTTGAGCTTCTCGCCACTCTCAAGGGAACAGACCTTGAGGGACTCGAGTACGAGACCTGCTTCCCCGAGATAGACGAGCAGAACTTCGCTCACAAGATCGTTCTTTGGGACGAGGTTGCTGACGACGAGGGATGCGGAGTCGTTCACATCGCTCCCGGATGCGGTGCAGAGGACTTTGCGCTCGGCGAGTCTATCGGCCTTCCCAAGATAATCCCCGTTGACGAATACGGCATTTTCTATGACGGCTTCTCCTTCCTTTCCGGACTTGACGCTCAGGATTGCCGCCAGCTCGTATTCGACGAGCTCAAGAAGAGAAATAAGCTCTTCTACACACATAAGTATAAGCACAGCTACCCTGTTTGCTGGAGATGTAAGAAGGAGATAATCTTCCGTCTCGGCAAGGAGTGGGCAATAGCCGTTGACGAGCTTCGCCCCAGACTTATCGCGAACGCTAACAAGGTTCGTTGGGAGCCTGCATATCAGGGCAAGAGAATGCTCGACTGGCTTGAGAATATGTCCGACTGGAACATCTCCCGTAAGAGATTCTACGGACTTCCTCTGCCTTTCTATCTCTGCGAGTGCGGCGAGCTGACGGTAGTCGGCTCTAAGGACGAGCTTTACGAGCTTGCAGTTGACAAGTCTAAGGTCGATGCTATTCCTCATCTCCACCGCCCGTGGATAGACGAGGTAAAGATCTGCTGTCCCAAGTGTCAGAAGGCAGTTGAGAGAGTAACTCAGGTCGGCGACGTATGGCTTGACGCAGGTATCGTTCCTTTCTCGACTCTCAAGTACCTCACCGACAAGGAATACTGGAAGCAGTACTTCCCCGCAGAGCACGTTCTTGAGATGAAGGAGCAGATCCGTCTGTGGTTCTACTCGATGCTCTTTATGAGCACAGTGCTCGTTGACGAGCCTCCCTACGAGAGAGTAAGCACACACGGAATGGTAGTTTCCGAGGACGGAAGCCGCTTCTCCAAGACGGGCTTTATGATCCGCTTTGACGAGGCTGCTGATATTATCGGTGCTGACGCGTCGCGTTATATCTTCGCATCCTCCTCCACCTCCAACGACGTGCGCTTCGGCTTCAACCTCGGCGAAGAGGCAAGAAGAAAGCTGCTCGCGTTCTGGAACCTTGAGACTTTCTTCGCTACCTACGCGGACATTGACGATACCAAGGTAGATCTCTCCAAGCTTGACGCAAGCACGCTCTGTCCTGTTGACCGTTGGCTGCTTATCCGCACCAATCAGTTCATCAGAGTTGCAAACGAGTATATGGCTGACTACTCCACTCGCGACGTAGTTACCAATTTCGAGAGCTTCGTAAACGATATCTCCAACTTCTATATCAGAGTAAACCGCGGACGCTTCTGGTCCACCGAGAACTCCGAGGACAAGCAGAACGCATACGCCGTTCTCTTCTACGCGATCAAGTCTATCACGGGAATCATGGCTCCCATCATTCCTTTTATGGCTGAGTTCACATGGCAGAAGTTTGTCAAGAGATACTCCGCTGAGGATTCGGTATCGGTATTCCTTACCGAGTATCCCACAGTTGAGGAGCGCCTTGACATAACCGACGACAGAATCCTTGCTGACGTTGAGAAGGCAAGAGATATGATCTCGCTCGGTCTGAAGCTCAGAAACGAGAAGCAGATCAAGATCCGTCAGCCTCTCTCCACGATGTACGTCTCCGCAAACGAGGGCAACCACAACGCGATCGAGACCTTCGGCGCGGTAATTATGAGCGAGATGAACATCGGCGAGGTCAAGGAGCTTGAGGATACCTCGGCACTTGAGTCCAACTTCCTCACCGTAAACTTCAAGGTTGCGGGAAGAGTGCTCAAGAACAGAGCAAACGAGGTAAAGGCATTCCTCGCAGAGCTTGGCGCAGAGCGTCAGCAGGAGCTTTCCAACGCCGTTAAGGCAGGACAGAACGTATCTCTTCCCGAGCTTGAGCTTGAGGTAGAGCCCGACGTATTCACGCTCAACTCCAAGGCGCTTGACAATATCGCTATCTACTCTAACAACGGCGAGTTCGTAGCTCTCGACACCACTATCTCCGAGGAGCTTGCAAGAGCGGGACTTCTCCGTGACATAGTCCGTCAGTGTCAGGTATTCCGTAAGGAAGCAGGCTTTGACGTAAGCGACAGAATTTTCATCGCGTTTGAGACAGAGTCCGAGCTTATCAAGAGCATTATCGCAGAGAAGCAGACTCAGCTTGAGGGCGACCTTCTTGCAACCTTCGAGACACCCGCAAACGTAGAGTTCACGGGCACGATCGACCTCGACGGCGCGACCGTTACCGTATTGCTTCAGAGAAAGTAATAAATAAAAGCACAACGCCCGACCGTTACGGTCGGGCGTTCTTTGTTATTCAAATGGACGGGCAGGGCGCCGACCCCTACCGTTTTGTGCGTTATTTGTTATTTTGATCGTAGGGGCGAACTGTGTTCGCCCGCGTTTTATAAAAATATCATTTTGTTTAAAAAGGACCGTCGGGGACGCCGGTCCCTACAGATTTGTACGATTTTTGATATTTTGTCTGTAGGGGAGGATATTATCCTCCCGTTTGCCTAACGCAATGTCACAGGGAAGGCTTGATCACGGTTCTTGCCTTATTATTTGGTGTCATCTTTATGATTGTAGGGGCGACCTGTGGTCGTCCGCGGGCGTTCGAAGAACGCCCCTACGGGTTTGATTGTTGTCTTAAAATTCGTTTGTAGGGGAG
>JAFVRA010000100.1 GCA_017504545.1 Clostridia bacterium
GACCGAAAATGGTCTGTCTCTTTTTTTTGGCGGAGAAGGAGAGATTTGAACTCTCGCGCCGGGTATATCCGACCTACACCCTTAGCAGGGGCGCCTCTTCGGCCAACTTGAGTACTTCTCCATGCTCAATTCAGGGTTTTATCCCTTGCGGATCGCCGTTTTTCAAATCCGCTCCATTATTATACCCTATTTTATTGCTTTTGTCAATATCTTTTTTAACTTTTCCCTTATTTATTTTTGATTTTTCCGCCCTTGCTCTTGAAATCATATTGCGAGTGTGCTATAATTATCCCAACGGACTTCGCGTCCATTATCGTTCAAAGGAGATTTTTTATGAGCAACAGCAGTCTTGTGGATTACGTATGTCTCTCGCCTAATTTTACGGGCCCCAGAGAAAACAAAATAGACCGTATCACCATTCATCACATGGCAGGAGACCTCTCGGTCGAGGTCTGCGGAAACATTTTCATCAAGCCCGAGCGCAAGGCGTCCTCTAACTACGGTGTCGGCAGCGACGGCAGAGTCGGAATGTACGTCGAGGAGATCAACCGCTCCTGGTGCTCCTCAAGCCCCGAAAACGATCACCGCGCTATCACTATCGAGGTGGCAAACGATATATGCGGCGGCGAGTGGCACGTAGGTGATGTCGCTCTTGAGAAGACCATCGAGCTTTGCGTTGATATATGCCTTCGCAACGATATTCCCGAGCTCGTATATACGGGCGACACCACGGGAAATCTGACCATGCACCGCTGGTTCTCGGCAACCCTTTGCCCCGGCCCCTATCTTGCAAGCAAGTTCCCTTATATTGCAGAGGAAGTAACCCGCCGTCTCAAGCTGGCAAGAGAGGGAAAATAACCCATAAAAAACGCCGAAAGTTTTTCGGCGTTGTTTTTTTGCAAAAATATTAATGCTTTGTTTTGTGCATGTTGATGAAATTTGCGCTTTTTATAAATAATTATAAATAAATAGTTGACAAATATATAAAGGGGTGATAAAATAGTCCCACAGTACGTTTTAACGTGTTGCTATGCTAAAACATTTAAAGGAGAAAAGTTATGAAAAAGATTATTTCTGTTTTGATTTTGACAGCGCTTTTGCTTTCTTCTATTCTTGCAATAGTTCCTGTTGCAGCGGAAGAAGCTGAGCCTGCGGCTCGCAAGAACGTTCTTGCTACCCCCAGAGACGATCAGATGGCAGGAATAGGCCCCGCATTTTACTATGATTACCACCTTTACAACTACGATATCGGTGAGTATCCTATAGACCAGGTTCCCCGTAAAGACGGAAGTGGTACCGGTTATCAGGGTAAGAGACCGTATATGCTCCGTTCCAGAAATGCATCGAGCGGCAGTGCTACTTCTATAGACGGTTTGTTTGATTCCTACGACAGCGCATACAATAGCTTCCAGCGCGGCTACGAGCTTAACTTCGTAACCGACAATATGGGAGTTGATTATGAGTTTGATGCATGGCTCGGAGTTTCTCTCAAGGAGACTAAGACCATCGACGCATTCTCCTTCTACACTCTTAACAAGGACACCTGCGGAAGCAAGTATCTTATTGAAGAGATCACTCTCTTCGGTGCGAGAATAGATCCCACAACACACACCTACGGCACTTGGTTCAAGATGATGGACACCTACACCGACGTTCAGGGCACCTATACCGAGGACGGAAAGCACGCTTTCGTTACCGGTGACCTTTACATGCCCTTTGAAGTAGATTACATCTTCATGGCGTTCAAGATGGCAGGCGAGGGTGACGGTAATTACCTTTGCGTTGAGCTTGAAGCATACGAATACGAGGGCGGCTCGGCTGAAACTCTTGATTTCGCAGCTCTCAACGAGGCTATTACCGCGGCAGAGACCGAGCTTGCTAAGGAAGGTACATACACCACCAAGAGCTTCAATACTCTCAAGCTCGCTTGCGATGCAGGAAAGGCTGCTCTCACTACTGCTGCTACACAGAAGGCTGTTGATCACGCAACCGAGACTATATACTCGGCTATCGTAGGTCTTGAGGCTCTTGCAGATATCAGTGAGCTCACGGCAGCGCTTGCAAAGTACGAGAATGCAGTAGAGACAGATTATACCGTTCTTACTTGGGAAGCGTTTGCAGCGGCTCGCGATGCGGCAAACGAGCTTATTTCCTCGGGTAACTATTCCGAGACAGCAGTAGGTGAAAAGCTTGCGGCGTTCATTACAGCGGCTGAGGCTCTTGCCACCAAGGCTTCCGACGACGCTATAGCGGCACTCAAGGCTAAGTATGACGAAGCATCTGCTCTTGAAAAGGACAAGGAAAGCTACACCCCCGATACTTACGCTGCACTGAGATCTGCTCTTCGTGGCGCAGGTAGCTGTGTTGATGAAGAATCGAGAGATCACGTATCCGAAACTCAGTGCGAGGAAGCTATGAAAGCGCTCGTGGCAGCTCTTGACGGACTTAAGAAAAAGGCTGATATGAACGCTCTTCAGGCTGTCATTGACGAGGTTCTGTCTATTAGCGCAGATAAGTATACGGAAGATTCCTGGAAGGCTCTTGCAGCAGCTATTACGGCGGCTCAGGAATTTATAGAGGAGAAGGCTACCACAGGTAGCGAAGATGAGGCAAAGGCTCTTGCTGAGGCTATCTCCACTGCAAAGGGCGCGCTCGTTCTCTGTGCAGATTTCTCGGCTATCGATGCGAAGGTAATAGAGCTTGAGGCTCTTGTAGAGGCTGATTATACCGCAGATTCCTGGAAGGCTCTTAAGGACGCTATAGCAGCGGCTCTCGCTCTTGAGTCTAGTGCTTCTCAGGATGATGCAGACAAGGCTCTCGCTGCTATCGTTGCGGCAGAGAAGGCGCTTGTTAAGGCTCCTAAGGCAACAGAACCCGCGACCGACGACGGCTCCACCTCTGAGGGTGGATGCGGCGGCATCGTAGGTGCAAGTGCAGTAGTTATCGTTGCTTCTCTCGGACTTGGAGCAGTTGTTCTCAGAAGAAAAGAAGACTGATAACGTTTAAATAAAACGAAAAACAACACAACGCCGTGGGCTTAGCCCACGGCGTTTTCTGCGGTAAAGCAAGGGTAGGGGGCACCTCACCTACGAATGAATATTGAGAAAACAATCAAACCCGTAGGGGCGGATTCCATATCCGCCCTTTTCTCTTCGGGAGCATATAGAATGCTCCCCTACAGGCATTAAATTGAAGAAACCACCAAATCCGTAGGGGCGTGCACAATGTTTTCGAAGAAAACTTGCGGCTTGCCAAGTGCACGTCCGCTCAAAACGCAATGATACCTTTATAAATGACGGACGACCACTGGTCGCCCCTACAACCAAAATAACAAATATCGCACAAACCGGTAGGGGTTGGCGCCTCGACGACCCGTTAACGTAAAATCACGAACCTCACTCCATTTGAGCAGGTCATCCTGAGCAGAGCGGCGAGATGTTGGTGAGATAGGGTGGCATAACAAAAACCGCCGCGGCGTCGAACCTTTTTTCGACCGTGTCAGGCGAAAAAAGGCGAGGGAGTGGCTCGCCCACGACCGAGGGATCTCGTTGGGCGTTTGATGTATTAGACCTCTCAGGCGGTTACACCGCC